>CAYXVA010000236.1:0-3029 GCA_964467975.1 uncultured Oscillospiraceae bacterium
GATATGCGCATAAAATTCGACGAGCAGCTCGCGCTGCTCAACCATGAGCTCATAGCCATGGGCGCGCTGTGCGAGGAGGCCATAGCCATCACCGCGCGCAGCGTCATGGACAACGACCGCACGCTCTACCCGCGCGTGCGCACGCTGGAGAACGAGATAGACCAGAAAGAGCGCGAGATAGAGACGATATGCCTCAAGCTCCTGCTCCAGCAGCAGCCGGTGGCGAGCGATCTGCGCCTCATTTCCGCCGCGCTCAAGATGATAACCGACATGGAGCGGATAGGCGACCAGGCGCTGGACATAGCCGACACGGCGGGCTTTATGGGCCCGCTCGCCGCCGAGGACGCGGGCGCGCTCGGCGACCTCGCGCGCACGGTGATAGGCATGGTCACAGACAGCGTCGACGCCTTCGTGCGCCAGGACAAGGACGCCGCGGCCGCGGTCGTCAAGCGCGACGACGAGGCCGACGCCCTGTTTGTGAAGATAAAGGGCGGCATAATAGCCCGCCTCGCCTCCGGCGAGGCCGACGGCGAGTATGCGCTCGACCTTCTGATGATAGCCAAGTACCTCGAGCGGATAGGAGACCACGCGACGAACATCGCCGAGTGGGTCGAGTTCGCCCAGACCGGGCAATATAAGGGCGGAGAGGTCATTTAATTAAGGGGAGTAACGAACATGATATACTGCGTAGAGGACGACTCGGCGATTCGCGACATAGAGGTCTACGCCCTGCGCTCCACAGGTTTCGAGGCCGAGGGGCTTGAAAACGGCGAGCAGCTTTTTGAGGCCGTAAAAAAGCGTGTGCCCGAGCTTATCATCCTCGACGTCATGCTGCCCGGCGAGGACGGGCTGGAGATATTAAAGCGCATACGCCTCTCCGCGCTCACGCGCTCGGTGCCGGTGATAATGGCAACGGCCCGGGGCGAGGAGTACGACAAGATAACCGGCCTCGACTCCGGTGCGGACGACTACCTGGTTAAGCCCTTCGGCATGATGGAGATGGTCTCGCGTGTGCGCGCCGTGCTGCGCCGCTCCGGCGGCGCCGGTACCGCCGGCGGCAGCCGTCTCACGCTCGGCCCGCTCGCTCTCGACGCGGCCAGCCACACCGTCACTGTCGACGACCGGGACGTGACGCTCACGCTCAAGGAGTTTGAGCTGCTGCGCACCATGATGGCCAAGCCCGGCGTGGTGTTTACACGCGACCGGCTCTTGAGCGAGGTCTGGGGCACAGACTACGACGGCGAGACGCGCACGGTCGACGTGCACATCCGCACGCTGCGGCAGAAGCTGGGCGAGGCGGGCGCGCTGATAGGCACGGTGCGCGGCGTGGGCTACAGAATGGAGGCCCAGCCGTGACGAAACGTATCTTCCGCAGCGTCTTTCTCGCCTGCCTCGTCGTCTTTCTGGCCGGGCTCGCGCTCGTGGTGGGCGCGCTCTACAACTATTTCTCCGCCCAGCAGATGGAGCAGCTGCGCGCCGAGGCGCGCCTGGCCGCCCACGCCGTGGAGCTCTCCGGCCTCGACTACTTCGAGGACCTGGACGACAGGGAGCTGCGCCTCACCTGGATAGACTCCGACGGCAGCGTGATATGTGACACGGACGCGGACGCCGACCTGATGGAGAATCACGCCGAGCGCGAAGAGTTCCGCGAGGCGCTACAGTACGGCTACGGCGAGGGCTCGCGCACGAGCTCCACGCTCAGCGAGCGCACGGTGTACTACGCCATACGCCTCGCCGACGGCACGGTGCTGCGCACGAGCGAGTCGCACTACACGGTGCCGACGCTGCTCATGGGGATTATACAGCCCCTGGCGCTGATTCTGGTGCTCGCGCTGCTGCTCTCCGGCTGGCTTGCGAGCCGCCTTTCCAAGCGGATTGTCGGCCCGCTCAACGCGATAGACCTCGACAGGCCGCTCGAAAACGAGGTCTACGACGAGCTCAGCCCGCTGCTGACCCGCCTCGAGCGCCAGCAGCGGCAGATAACCGGGCAGCTCGACGAGCTCAAGCGGCGCAAGGAGGAGTTCGCCGCCATAACCGGCAGCATGAGCGAGGGCCTGATACTTATCGACAGCACCGGCATGGTCATGAGCATAAACCCCAGCGCGCGCGAGATTTTCGGCGCAGACACCTCCAGCGAGGGCCGCGACGTGCTGACCGTCGACCGCAGCCCCGAGGTGCGCGCCCTGCTTGAAAAGTGCGCCGCGGGCGGGCGCGCCGAGGGCTATATCACCCGCGGCGAGCGCGAATATATGCTCACCGCCAGCCCCGTCGTCGTCGAGGGCGGCAAGAATGGCATCGTGCTGCTGGCCGTCGACGTGACGGAAAAGCGCCGGGCCGAGCGGCTCAGGCGCGAGTTCACCGCCAACGTCTCGCACGAGCTCAAGACGCCGCTGCACTCCATCATGGGCTCGGCGGAGCTGCTGCAGAGCGGGCTCGTGAAGCCCGAGGACCGCGACGGTTTCCTCTCCCGGATAAGGAGCGAGGCCGCGCGGCTCGTCGACCTTGTGCAGGACGTGATAAACCTCTCCCGCCTCGACGAGGGCGAGGAGTTCCCGCGCGAGGACACAGACATGTACGCCCTCGCGAAAGAGGTCGCCGCCAACGTCTCCGACGAGGCGAAAACGCGCGGTGTGACCGTCACGGTAAGCGGCGGGACGGGCGTCGTCCACGGCGTGCGCCGCCTGCTCTGGGAGATAGTCTGGAACCTCGCGGAGAACGCGGTCAAGTACTCCAAGCCCGCCGGCGGGAGCGCGAACATCGACGTCTCCACGCTGGAAAACGGCCGCGTGCGCGTGACCGTCAGCGACGACGGCGTCGGCATCCCCAGGGACCAGCAGGAGCGCGTGTTCGAGCGCTTCTACCGCGTCGACAAGAGCCACAGCCGCGAGACCGGCGGCACCGGTCTCGGCCTCTCTATCGTCAAGCACGCCGCGCAGTACCACAACGCCGAGATAGCCCTCGAGAGCGAACCCGGCAAGGGCACTACAATAAGCGTGACGTTCTGAACACAGACCAAAAGCCGGACGGAA
>CAYXVA010000237.1:0-3017 GCA_964467975.1 uncultured Oscillospiraceae bacterium
ACATACTGCTGTGTTCTCTCGCTCAGTTCGGGGAACTGTGATGTGAATACACAGCTTGCAATGTAGTAGTTCTTGCCCATTCCGTTCACTCCTTATCGGCAACCGGTTTCCTCTTGTGCAGCGCCAAAGCCGTAGTCAGCGGGCGCTTTTCGCTCTTTACCTCAAAATACGCGATTACACTGAACACTACCGCACCTATAAAGTTGACAAACAGGTCCTCCATCGTGTCGTATATTCCGATGTCCAGATAGCCGCCAAGGCCGAGGCGGTACGTGCTTCCGTCTGAGAGCTCGAGCACCACGTCTTTTATGCCGCTTATTATGACCGGCGTGTTGCTCAACGTGGGGTCGAGGTCGACCGTGGAAATCCGGCTAAGTATGGTGTCCTTCTGCATGTCCAGCAGCAAGAGCCTGTCGGCGGCGAACTCAAAGAACTCCCAAAGTACGCCCATAGTCATCGAAAAGCAGAACGCCACCACAGCCAGATACACCGGCGAGAGCTGGAATTTTATCTTCTCGCTACTGTTGAGCAGGTTGACAAGCGAGAACCCAACCGCCGCGAGCAAAAAGCCCGCCGTGGTGTGCAGCATTGTGTCCCAGAACGTAACCTTGAGGAAAAAGCTCTCAAGCTCGCCAAGTATCTCAGCGAGGAACACAAATACGAAAATGACAATTTCGAGTATGCTCGGTATCTCTATATTCATCCGGTTCTCAATAAACTGCGGAAGCACATAGAGCACCAGCACATAGACGCAGACAATAGCGTTGTCATAGCGTCCTGCCCAAATGCTGCGGATAAGTATCAGAATAACGATGCTGCGCAATATGATGTAGGTCCAGAACGCCGCCGGTTCCTCTTTCGCCTTGCGGCGCATCTCCGAGCGCTTGGCCTCTTTGATTTGCTCTCGTTTGAGCCTTATATTCTCCTTGCGCTGCTCGCGCTTTTGCTTTCTGCTTTCTTTGCTCATTGTTCCCCCTGTTGACGGCCGCGCACGGCGGCTTTCATTTTTGCGTTTCCTTGCGGTGTCTGTGTCGGAGCGGCAGCCACGTGAGTATTATGCTCACAATCCCCACGCCAAGGCACACCGGCACCGGCGTAAAAAGCGAGTTCAAGTCCCGGTCCGGCGCCGTGCAGCGCCGAAAACACTGCCGCATCTGCTGTGAACGGCGCCATTACTGTCAGGATACAGATTTTCCTCGCTTTCACGCCCATTCCTCACACCGGCAAAATAGTATTATGATTTTATCAGATTTTCACCGACAGGGCAATATGCAATACCCGCAAAGTGTGGTGAAATGCCCGCAAACCCAAGCAGCATAATCTCAACGTATTTTCGGCCGCACGCATTTGAAAGCCGTGAGCGCAAATATAAAAGCCCGTACCAAGCGGTACGGGCTTTTGGTTCAAACTCACACGAGCTCAATCACGGCCATCTCGGCGGCATCGCCGCGGCGGGGTCCGATGCGGGTGACGCGGGTGTAGCCGCCGGTGCGGTCGGCGTACTTCTCACTGAGTTCCTTGAAGGTCTTGTGAGCCACGTCCTCACGGGTGATGAAGCTCAGGGCCTGGCGGTAAGACGCCATGTCCTTCTGCTTGCCAAGTGTTATCATCTTCTCGGCCAGAGGCTGAATTTCCTTGGCGCGGGTGTAGGTGGTCTCCATGCGGCCGCGGTCGAGAAGGTCCGTGACCTGCTGACGGAGCATAGCCATACGCGCGTCGGTAGCCTTGCCAAGCTTCCTGGTTCCGGGCATATTGGTTTCCTCCTTACTGGTTGTCGTCGCTGGCCAGGCTCAGGCCCATGAGCGCGAGCTTGTGCTCGACTTCCTCAAGGGACTTGCGGCCAAGGTTACGGACCTTAATCATTTCGTCCTCGGTCTTGCTTATCAGGTCCTCGACAGTGTTAATGTTGGCGCGCTTGAGGCAGTTGAAGCTGCGCACCGAGAGGTCAAGCTCTTCAATGGGCATCTCCAGCACCTTGTCGCGCTGGGTCGCGACCTCTCCGACCACCGTGGGACGGTTTCCGATGCTGTCGCTGAGGTCGGTGAAGAGAGTGAAGTGGTCGACCAGAATCTTCGCGCCGAGCGACATGGCGTCGCGCGGGGAGATGGTCTTGTCCGTCCAGACCTCGAGGGTAAGCTTATCGAAGTCCGTCTGGTTGCCCACACGGGTATTCTCCACGGCGTAGTTGACCTTGAGAACCGGGGTATAGATAGAGTCCACAGGGATGGTACCTATCACCTGCTGCGGGCCCTTGTTCTTGTCCGCAGGTACATAGCCGCGGCCGTGGTCAACCGTGAGCTCTATGGAGAGCGAGGCGTCCGGGCCAAGAGTGGCTATGTGCAGTTCGGGGTTGAGTATCTCAACCTCGCTGTCTGCCTTGATGTCCCCAGCCGTCACTTCGCACTCGCCCGAGGCCTCTATATAGACCGTCTTGGGCTCGTCGGTGTGGAGGCGCGCAATGATGCGCTTGATGTTGAGGACTATCTCGGTGACGTCCTCCTTAACACCGGGGATAGTGGAAAACTCATGCTGCACACCGGCGATGCGGATACTCGTGACCGCCGTACCGGGCAGAGAGGAGAGGAGCACTCGGCGCAGAGAATTGCCCAAAGTCGTGCCGTAGCCGCGCTCCAGCGGCTCTATGACATATTTGCCATAGGACTCGTCCGTCGGAGATTCGATGCACTCGATGCGCGGCTTTTCTATTTCAATCATGTGCTAATTAACCCTCCTTATTTATTGTGGCGCCGTTAGGCGCGCGCGGTTTTCAGCTTACCAATTGAGGGTTTACCGATTATTTGGAATAGAGCTCGACGATGAAGTGCTCCTCGATCGGCAGGTCGATGTCCTCGCGCTGCGGGACTGCGACGACCTTCGCGATCATATTCGCGGCGTCATACTCAAGCCACTTGGGGGGCTGACGGAAGGCGTTGGCCTCGACGTTAGCCTTTATCTTTTCGAGGTTGCGGCTGCGCTCGCGCAGGGTTATCACCATGCCGGGCTTCACCTGGAAGCTG
>CAYXVA010000238.1:0-3000 GCA_964467975.1 uncultured Oscillospiraceae bacterium
CGTTCGCCAACATCGCGCACGGCTGCAACAGCATCACCGCCACGCGCATGGCGCTCAAGTGTGCGGACTACGTCGTCACCGAGGCGGGCTTCGCCGCAGATTTGGGCGCTGAGAAGTTCCTGGACATCAAGTGCCGCATGGCGAATCTCAAGCCCAGCGCGGTTGTGATTGTTGCTACCGTCCGAGCGCTGGAATACCACGGCGGCGTGCCGAAGGCGCAGCTCAACAACGAGAACCTCAAGGCGCTGGAAGCCGGCCTGCCGAACCTGCTGCAGCACGTTAGCAACATCAAGAATGTTTTCGGTCTGCCCTGCGTCGTGGCGATAAATGCCTTCCCGACGGACACGAAAGCCGAACTGGACATGGTGGAAGAAAAGTGCCGCGAGCTGGGCGTCAACGTCGCGCTCAGCGAGGTCTGGGCCAAAGGCGGCGAAGGCGGCAAGGCGCTGGCGACCGAGGTCGTGCGTCTGTGCGACGAGCCGAACAACTTCCATCAGAGCTACGAGCTGGACAGCTCTATCATGGACAAGCTGACTGCCATCTGCACGAAGATCTACCACGCCGACGGCGTACAGCTGGTGGGCAACGCGGTGAAGCAGATAAAGCAGATTGAGGAGCTGGGCTTCGGCAACCTGCCGATATGCATGGCAAAGACGCAGTATAGCTTTTCCGACGACCCGAGCCTGCTCGGCGCGCCGAAGGGCTTCACGGTGACGGTGCGCAATCTCAAGGTCTGCGCGGGTGCGGGCTTTATCGTTGCCCTGACCGGCGAGATTATGACGATGCCGGGGCTGCCAAAGGTGCCAGCCGCCGAGAAGATTGACGTCGACGAAAACGGCGTCATTTCGGGTCTGTTCTAAGGAGAAAGTCTATGGCGGAGATACTCAAGGGCGCGCCCGTTGCCGCGGCGCTGGACACGAAAACGCTTGCCGCCGTACACGCGCTCAAATCGCGCGGCGTCACGCCGACGCTGGGCATACTTCGCGTAGGCGAGCGGCCGGACGACGTCGCGTATGAGAGCGCGGCAGTGAAGCGCTGCAATAAGCTCGGCATAGAGACCCGTCTGGTTACGCTTCCGGAAGATGTGATGCAAGGCGCTCTTATCGCGCGCATTGCGCGGCTGAACGTGGACGAGTCGGTGCACGGTGTGCTCATGTTCCGGCCGCTGCCGGGCCAACTCGACGAGACGGAGGCATGTGCGGCGCTGCACAGCTCAAAGGACATAGACGGCATCACCGCCGGGAGTACGGCGGCGCTGTATACGGGCGCGGGCGAGGGCTTTGCGCCCTGCACGGCGGAGGCGGTCATAGAACTTCTCAAGCACTATGGAGTACAGACGGAAGGGAAGAGGGCCGTCGTCGTTGGCCGCAGCCTGGTTATAGGCAGGCCGGTTGCAATGTTGCTGCTGCGCTGCAACGCGACTGTGACAATCTGCCATTCGCACACGCGGGACCTGGCGCAGATAACCCGCGGCGCGGATATAGTTGTCACGGCGCTGGGCAAGGCTGAGGCACTGGGCGCGGAATATTTCTCGCCGGGCCAGGTGGTCGTGGATGTGGGCATAAACTACTCGAGCGCAAAGGGCAAGCTGGTCGGGGACGTGGACTTCGACGCCGTGGAGCCAATTGTCAAGGCCATAAGCCCCGTGCCCGCGGGCGTCGGCAGCGTTACGACGGCGGTGCTGGCGCGGCATGTCGCAATGGCGGCGGGCGGTGCGCTGTGAGGGCCGTGTCGGACGCGTTGCTCGGGTTCATGGCCGGGCTGGTCATAACCCTGGGGGCCAGCGCATATCTGCTGCTCGAGAGCAAGATGGCCGGGGCGCTCATGTTCGTCGTGGGCCTGTTTGCAATCTGCTCTTTCGGCTGGAACCTGTTCACGGGCAAGGTCTGCTACTCGATAGGCAAGGGCCCAAAGTACATAGGCTTTCTCGCGGTGGTGTGGCTCTCGAACTTCGCCGGCGCCGCGGCGGGAGGGCTGCTCATACGCCTTACGCGACTCACGGGAGTGGTAGCGCGCGCGCAGGAGCTGTGTATGACGAAGCTCGGCGACGGGCTCCTGAGCGTGTTTGTGCTCGCAATTTTCTGTAACGTGCTTATATACATCGCGGTCGAGGGCTATCGCAGCATACCCTACGAGCTGGGCAAGTACATCGCGATATTCTTCGGCGTGACCGTGTTCGTGCTCTGCGGCTTTGAGCACTGCATCGCCAACATGTTCTACTTGACCGTGTCCGGCATGTGGTCCGGGCAGGCTGTGATATTCATACTCGTGAACACTCTCGGCAACGTTGTCGGCGGGCTTTTGATACCAACGTTGACGCTGCTGTCAAAAAAATGCGCGCGTCTCGCCGAGAAATCAGGCAGCGCGCGATAACACAGGAGGAGACCCCTATGCAGAATTTTACCTTGCAGACACCCACCCAGATTTACTTCGGCTGTGGCAGGGCGGACGAGGCCGGCGCTGCGGCGCGCGAATTCGGGGCGAAGAAGCTGCTTGTCTATTACGGCGGCGGGAGCGTCGTGCGCACCGGCCTGCTTGAGCGCATTACCAGCTCGCTGGACGCGGCGGGGCTTGAGCATGTGGAGCTCGGCGGCGTGCAGCCCAACCCGACGGCGGAGTTTTCCGCATACACGGCGCGTTTTGCCAAGGAAAACGGCTGCGACATGATTCTGGCCGTCGGCGGCGGCAGCGTCATAGACTCCGCCAAGATGGCCGCCTACTGCGTGAACGCGGACTTCGAGCCCTGGGACGTCACGATGAAGCGCGTAGTGCCCACGAGCCGTATACCTGTCGGCGTCGTGCTCACCATAGCCGCCACCGGCAGCGAGATGAGCGACAGCGCAGTGCTCACGCGCGACGGGCTCAAACGCGGCTTCAACAGCGATTTGAACCGCCCGGTGTTCGCAATCATGGACCCCGAGCTCACCTTCACGCTTCCGGCGTATCAGACGGCGTGCGGCACGGTGGACATCATGATGCACACGATGGAGCGCTACATGT
>CAYXVA010000239.1:0-2984 GCA_964467975.1 uncultured Oscillospiraceae bacterium
GTGTTGACGGTGACGGGCACGCCGGTCTCCTCGGTGTAGATCTCGGTGGTCGCCGTATCATTAAAAAAAAAAACGGGCTTGAAGTTCAGGTAATAGACCTTCCCGGTGGCGGTGCTGTCATCGGGGGTACTGCTGCCGTCCGCCGGAGGATCGCTTGTCGTGGTGCCGGTGTCGCCGCATGCTGCGAGCGCGAATACCATCACGAGCGCAAGAAGCAGTGCAAGAAACTTCTTCATACTTTTTTACATCTCCTGTCAAGATTTTATTTTTACGGCCTTGGACCGCAAAATACTTTTTTCTGCCGCTCTCCGCACAAGTGCGGAAAGCGAAACAGCCATGGCTGTTTCGGTTCCTTATTAATAATGTGTCAGCCCGTCCCCGGCGGCGCTATCGACGCGCCCTGCCTGAGCTCAGGCTCGGCCACGATGTGGCGGTGCCCGCTGCGCCCGGATATGACGTCGAGCAGTATCTTCACGCTCTCCTCACCCAGCCTCTCCATGGGCTGGCGCAGCGTTGTAAGGGTTGGCCGGATATATTCCGAAAGCGTCAGGCCGTCTATGGCTATCACCGAGCAGTCGCGCGGTACGCTCCGGCCGCAGTCCCCGAGCGCCTTTATGGCCGCAATCGCCATCGCATCGGCTATTATAAACATCGCCGTGAAGTCCGCCCCTGACTCTATGAGCCGTGCCGTCGCGGCATAGGCGTCCGCCATTCCGAAGGAGCCGCTTCGCACCACAAGGGACGCGTCCGGCTCGATACCGGCCTCACGCAGGGCTTTCAGGTACCCGCGGTAGCGCAGCTCGCTTATCGAGCGGTCGTCCGTCTCGGCGACGAGGCAGGCGATACGCCTGTGCCCGAGCTCCACCAGCTCCCTCACCGCGCGCTGGGCGGCGAGGCCGTCCTCAATAGTGACGGAGGAATAGCCGGCCCGGTCAAGCGAGCCGAAGCTGTTCGTGTACGAGCAGCAGACAAAGGGCACCGTTATGAGCCGCAGCTCCTCGGGCGAGTAGTCCCAGCGCCCGCCGAGGAAAATAATGCCCCGCAGCTTCTTCTCGCGCTCCATGATGGCGCCTGCGCCTATCTCGTCCTCGCTGGCGCCGATCTGCTGCATCACCATCGTATAGCCCGCGGCGTCGACCTCGCGGCCTATCGCCTTTATAATGTCGGAATAAAAGGGGTTTGACACGCCGCGCACCACCAGTCCGATGGTGTCGGAATTCGTCTTTACGAGCGAGCGTGCCGAGTTGTTCGGCACATAATTGCTCTCACGCACAGCCTCCAGGACCGCCTCGCGCACGGCCGGGCTCACGTCCGGCCGGTCGTTCAGCACTCGCGAAACAGTGCTCACCGAGACTCCGCAGAGCCTCGCGATGTCTTTGATAGTCACGCGGCTCTTCCTCCTTTATGCGCGGCCCGGAAACGTTACCGGTAACGTTTCCGACATCTCAACAATTACAATTTAGCCGCTTTTGTGAGAAAAGTCAATCGAAATTCTGCTTAAACCATTCGATTTGTTCAACCTGTTCGATTCGCCTCGCCGGTTTTTGGTCAATATTTCCCCTCATGTGCACAAGAATTGCCAGGAATGCGTATAATAAAGAAATTTGACGCCCCCTATTGACAAATACATTGCGATGTATTAAACTTCTAATTAGTTAGAGTTGTCTAACTAAATGCCGGGTTTACGCCCGGATCTGACAGGAGGAAGGTCAATGCTTCCGCTTTCTATGGCAGGCGAGGGCACAACCCAGACCATATCGAAAATAACCGGGAAGGACGAGGTACGCCGGCACCTCGCCGAGCTGGGGCTTGTAGTCGGGGAGAAAGTCACCGTGATGAACTCCCTGGGCGGGAACCTCATCCTCCAGGTGAAAGACAGCCGCATCGCCCTGGACAGGGCTTTGTGCACAAGAATCATGGTTAACGGTTAGGGGGTAGTCATGTGAAAACACTCAAAGACGCCAAGGTCGGCGACACTGTCACTGTTGCGCGCATCAACGGCGCGGGCGCGCTCAAGCGCCGCATTATGGACATGGGCGTCACCAAGGGCACGGAGATCTATATCCGCAAGGTCGCGCCTCTGGGAGACCCGCTCGAGGTCACCATCCGCGGTTACGAGCTGAGCATCCGCCGCGCGGACGCCGAGATGATAGAGCTCGTGTGAGCATTTCCCCGCAAGGACGGGGATTTTTAACCTGTATGAGATAGCTACGGCTAACTTAGAGAGGAGTTTTACGTATGGAAGTTAAAATTGCCTTAGCGGGCAATCCTAACAGCGGTAAAACGACGATGTTCAACGCCTTGACCGGCTCCAACCAGCGCGTTGGTAACTGGCCAGGCGTCACCGTCGAGAAGAAAGAAGGCACGCTCAAGGGAAACAAGGACGTCATAATCCAGGACCTGCCCGGCATCTACTCTTTGAGCCCCTACACCCTTGAAGAGGTCGTCGCCCGCAACTACCTCGTGGGCGAGAAGCCCGACGCAATAATCAACATCGTCGACGGCACAAACATTGAGCGCAACCTGTACCTCACCACCCAGCTGCTCGAGCTGGGCATCCCGACGGTCGTGGCCGTCAACATGATAGACATCGTGCGCAAAAACGGCGACACGATTGACATCAAGAAGCTCGGCGCCGCGCTCGGCTGCGAGGTCATGGTGACGAGCGCGCTCAAGGGCGAGGGCAGCGTGGATGTGGCAAATCGCGCCGCTGAGTTAGCCGCCGCTCACCAGCCGTCCAACATCCCCAGCGTCTTTGAGGGCAGCGTCGAACACGCGATAGCCCACATCGAAGAGAGCATCGAGGGCAAGGTCGACGGCCGCTTCGTCCGCTGGTACGCGATAAAGCTCTTTGAGCGCGACGAGAAGGTCATAGAGGAGCTCAAGCTCGACGCCGGGCTCATGAAGCACATCGAGCAGCACATCGCCGACTGCGAGCGTGAGCTCGACGACGACAGCGAGAGCATCATCACCAATCAGCGCTA
>CAYXVA010000240.1:0-2974 GCA_964467975.1 uncultured Oscillospiraceae bacterium
TCAGGCGCTTGATGTCCAGCGCCACAGAGCGGCGCAGGTCGCCTTCGACGACGTAGTTGTGGTCTATGCGCTCACGGATTTTCGCTTCTTCTTCGTCGGTGAGATCCTTGACGCGGGTGTCGGGGTTGATACCGGTGGCCTCGAGAATCTTTTTCGCGCTGGTCCTGCCGATACCGTAGACATAGGTGAGGCCGATCTCTATCCTCTTGTCCTTGGGCAGGTCGACGCCGGCTATACGTGCCATCTTTTGCTATCATTCCTTTCGATGATTTCTCCGCGATTTGTATATAGCGGAGGCTTAATCCCGCCGGAGGGAGCCTCCGTTATTCGCGGGGCGGTAGCTAATAAACTGCGGATGCTTCGTCAATCAGCCCTGACGCTGCTTGTGCTTGGGGTTCTCGCAGATAACCATGACTTTGCCATGGCGCTTGATAATCTTGCACTTTTCGCACATGGGCTTGACGGAAGGCCTGACTTTCATTCTAAGTTCCTCCTATCAGAAGGCGTGCTGTGTTTCGCCCGCCCTTACTTGGATCTCCATGTTATGCGGCCGCGGGTGAGGTCGTACGGGCTCATCTGAACCGTGACCTTGTCCCCCGGAAGTATGCGGATGAAGTTCATACGGAGCTTGCCGGAAATGTGGGCCAGAATAATGTGCCCGCCTCCGATATCCACGTTAAACATAGTGTTGGGCAGGGACTCGACGACCGTGCCCTCAAGCTCGATTACATCGTCTTTCGCCAAGTTTGATAACCTCCCTCTTGGTTCCTGGTCATAAATCCTCTGCCATCGTCAAAATCTCGGGCTCGCCGTCGGTGACGAGAATCGTGTTCTCATAGTGCGCCGAGAGCTTGCCGTCCGCCGTGACGACGGTCCAATCGTTGCTCAGCACCCTCACGTCGAAGGTACCGGCGTTGACCATCGGCTCGATTGCCAAGGTCATTCCCTTCACCAGCCTGGGGCCGTGTCCCGGCTCGCCGTAGTTGGGTATTTCAGGCTCCTCGTGCAGCTCGGCTCCGACGCCGTGACCGACGTACGAGCGCACAACGGAGTAGCCGTGGCCCTCAACATACTGCTGTATCGCGTGACCGATGTCCGAGATGCGATAGCCCGGGCGGGCGAACTTTATCCCCTCGAAGAAACTCTGGCGGGTCACTTCGATGAGCCGCTTGGCCTCGTCGGTTATCTCGCCGCACGGATAGGTCCCCGCGCAGTCGCCTGTGAAGCCGTGTATCTTGGCTCCGACGTCCACGCTGACTATGTCGCCGTTGCGGATAACCCGCCGGCCGGGAATACCGTGGATAACCTCGTCGTTTACGGAAATGCAGGCATTTCCCGGGAAGCCGCCATACTTGTAGAAAGTCGGCGCAGCGCCGTTCTTGACGATATACCTGTTAATTTCCCTGTCGAGCTCGTGCGTTGTTACCCCGTCGGCGATGCCCTGACGGGCTATCGTGCGAGCGCCGGCCGTTATCCGGCAGGCCTTGCGCATAAGCTCTATCTCGTGCTCAGATTTGATTATTATCGGCATACTCAGATATCCAGAACCTTTTCAATCGCAGCGGTCGTGGCCTCAATGGTGGGCTGATTCTCGACGCTGCGCAGCTTGCCGCGCTCGGCGTAGAAGGTCTTGAGCGGCTCGGTCTCCTTGTGGTAGACGTCCAACCTGGCCTTCACGGTCTCGGGTGCGTCGTCCTTTCGGACGGTCAGCTCGGCGCCACAGTTGTCGCACTTGCCCTCCGCCTTGGGGGGCGCGCTGACCACGTGGTAAGTGGCGCCGCAGTTCGTGCAGGTGCGTCTGCCGGACATGCGCTCGACTATCGTCTCATCGGCTATCTCGATGCTCAGGGCACAGGTTATATCGATGCCCGCCTGTTCGAGAGCCTCGGCCTGGGGTATAGTCCTCGGCATACCGTCGAGGATGTAGCCGTTTGCGCAGTCAGGCTCGGCGAGGCGCTCGGCGACGATGCCGATTATGACATCGTCGGGCACGAGCGCGCCGGAATCAACGTAGCTCTTGGCCTTTATTCCAACGGGCGTGCCGTTCTTTATCGCCGCCCGGAGAATATTACCGGTGGATATGGTGGGTATGCCCAGCTTACGGCTGAGTATTTCGGCCTGGGTGCCCTTACCGGCGCCCGGCGCTCCCAAAAGTACGAGCTTCATGTTCCGCCTCCAATCAATCAGTCAAGGAAACCCTTGTAGTTGCGCATGAGGAGCTGACCCTCAACGGCACGGACGGTCTCAATGGCAACGCCCACAACTATGATTATGGACGTACCGCCAAGAGATATGCCAGCCAACTCCGAAGCGTCGCTGAAGCAGCCTATCAGAATAGGCACAACAGCCACAACACTCAGGTACAGCGCACCAAGAAGGGTGATCTTGTTGAGCACCTTTCGAATGTACTCGCTGGTCGGCTTGCCGGCGCGGAAGCCGGGGATGAAGCCGCCGTTCTTCTTTAGGTTGTTCGCAATCTCCACAGGGTCGAACTGGATGGTGGAGTAGAAGTAACTGAAAGCTATTATCAGCAGGAAGTAGATTATGGCGTAGGGCACTGTGTTCGAGTTGAACACGTGGACCATCAGCCAGGAATCGCTCCAGCTCGAGACAAACGAGCAGATCGTGCCGGGCAGCGACGCGATGGTGGAGGCGAAGATTATCGGCATGACGCCGGACATATTCACCTTCATCGGCAGATGCGTGCTCTGGCCGCCGTAGAGCTTGCGGCCCACAACACGCTTTGAGTACTGGACAGGTATCCTGCGCTCGGCGTCGTTCACAATGACTATCAGCACGATTATAACGAGAGCACCGATGAGCAGCAGAATGAGCACCCACCAGGCGAGGGAACCGTTGCTCACGTTCGTGAGCATGGTTCCGATGGAACTCGGGAAGCGGGCTACTATGCTCGCGAACAGGATGATGGAAATACCGTTACCCAAAAAAAAAAAAAAAATAGTGGAATATGTAG
>CAYXVA010000241.1:0-2969 GCA_964467975.1 uncultured Oscillospiraceae bacterium
GCCGACGAGCCCAAGGTGCTCACCCTAGGCGCTTACGGCGAGGACATGGACTTCTACACGCTCAAGGGCGCGGTCGAGGAACTGTGCGACTCGCTGCGCATTGAAAACTGTGAGTACGTCCCCGTCCGCGACAATCCGAGCTATCACCCGGGCCGCTGTGCCGCACTGTACGCCGGCGGCGATTATATTGGCGTGTTCGGCCAAATCCACCCGCTGGTCGCGAAGAACTACGGCGTGAGCGACGAGCTCTACGCCGCCGAGCTGAGCTTCCCGGCCCTCTTCGCCCACCGCACCACCGAGGTGTACTACACCCCGCTGCCGCGCTACCCCGCCGTCATGCGCGACATCTCCGTCGTCTGCGACGACGCGCTCACCGCGGACGAGCTCGCCAAGTGCATCAAAAAGGCCGGCGGTGACTATCTCGAGAGCGTCGAGGTTTTCGACGTCTACAAAGGTGCTAACATCCCCGAGGGCAAGAAATCCGTCAGCTTCTCCCTCGCCATGCGCGCCGACGACCAGACCCTCACCGACAACCACGCCGACGAGGCCGTCGCCGACATACTCCGCGCGCTTGAAGCCGAGTACGGCGTCAAGCTCAGATAACCGGCGCATTTCGAAAAGCAGACAGAGGAACTCTGAAAACGGAGTTCCTCTGTTTTTTAGCATCCCCTGTTCCCCGGCGCCCGGAGTTGTGGTAGAATGGGATAAAATCACAGCATGCAAAGGAGGCCCCGGGCATGAAAAAATGGTTCAACATACTCGCGGCTTTGCTTGTAATATGCGCATACGCCTGCTCCGGGCTGTACGTGGCGTACGGCGGCGAGGTAATATTTTCGCTCGCAATCACGTTTGGGACAACGGCATATCACCTTTTGATGCGGCTGGGCGTCGGCCTCGCCTTTGACGCTGCAATGGGCAACCGGGCGGACTACACAAAGCGCTGGTATCAGAGCCGGGCCTGGGAGAAAAAGCTGTACGAAAAGCTCCGCGTAAAGCGCTGGAAGGGCGCTATGCCGGCCTATGACGCCGGGCTGTTCGACCCCGCGAAGCACAGTTGGGACGAGATTGCACAGGCCTCATGCCAGGCCGAGCTTGTCCACGAGACAATCATACTGCTGAGCTTTGTACCAATAGTTTTTTCAGTATGGTTCGGCGCAATCGCGGTGTTTGCCGTCACCTCCGTGCTTGCGGCGTTATTTGACCTTTCCTTCGTGATTATACAGCGCTATAACCGCCCGAGGATAGTCAGGCTCATCCGGCGGTGACGGCCTTTTGCTTTTGTTTAAATGGGCTTAACAGACTCTTAAAGAAACTGTAATGCAACCGTAATGTTCATTCGGAAAAAATCTGTTATAATAAGCACATCACAAATGAAGGGGGCTCTGGCCATGGAAGATGCAACACGCAGGTTTACAGCGATTGACGAACGTAGCGAAATTCGGGAGATTCTTTCTTCTGTATATGACTCCCTGAAGGTCAAGGGCTATAACCCCATCAATCAGCTTGTCGGCTACATCGTCAGCGAGGATCCGACGTATATCACGAACTACAACAACGCCCGCACGCTCATCTGCCGTCTCGACAGGGACGAGCTGCTGCAAGAGCTGCTGATAAGCTACCTGGGCAAGTAAAATAAAAAGCTCCCTTTTGAGGGAGCTTTTTATTTTGAGTTTACACCTCACTCCTGCCGCCTGAGCCTATCTATACCGGGCTTGAGCGCCGGCAGGATGGCTTTCAGAGAGCTTGTCGCCGGGACCATGCTGCCGGGCAGATTTATGATGAGCGTGCCGCCGCGCAGCCCCGCTATGCCGCGGGAGAGCATGGCATTGGGAGAAGCGCTCATAGCAGCCGCGCGCATAGCCTCCGGTATGCCGGGCGCGACGCGGTTTATAACCGCCTCAGTGGCCTCCGGCGTGACGTCGCGTCGTGAAAAGCCCGTGCCGCCGGTAGTGAGCACCAGGCACACGTCGAGGTCGTAAGAGCACCTGACCAGCTCTGCCTTGATGACCTCGAACTCGTCCGGCACCACGCGCGTTGTGACAACTTCCCAGCCCTCGGCTTTGAGCAGCTCCATCAGCGCCGGGCCGGTCGTGTCCTCGCGCATGCCTCTTGAGCAGCGGTCGCTCACTGTGAGTATCGCCGCCGTATATTTCATTTTTACCCCTCCAGCTTCGACGTTATTCGATTTATTATACCTGCAAAAGCGCTCAGAGTAAAGAGCGGCAATGGTCTTGTGTGTAATATGCTTGGTCTTTCTCATTTTGCATGGGTAAAGAATTTGACACTTTTTACAAAATTAAAATTGCCGTATTGACAAATCCGTCAATTGGGTTTATCATCACGCCATCGAAGGGCAAAGGCGTTCTGAGATTTTCGTAAGAATCTTAGGACGTCTTTGCTTTTTCTGCATTTATCCCAAAATTGAAGCATTGAGAAGGAGAGTCTAATCATGGGAAAGTACACCAAGAAGGACATCATGCGCATCGTGGCCGACGAGGACGTCGAGTTCATCCGTATGCAGTTCACCGACATTTTTGGCCAGCTCAAGAATGTCGCGATCACCGCCAGCCAGCTTGAGAAGGCTCTCAATAATCAGATAATGATAGACGGCAGCTCCATCGAGGGCTTCACCCGCATCCACGAGAGCGACCAGTACCTCTACCCCGACCCGGACAGCTTCACCATTCTGCCCTGGGCCACCGGCACGGGCCGCACTGCAAGGCTCATCTGCGACGTATACAACCCGGACGGCACGCCGTTCGTCGGCGACCCGCGCGGCGTGCTCAAGCGCGCCCTCAAGCGCGCCGCCGACATGGGCTACACCTTCAACGTCGGCCCCGAGTGCGAGTTCTTCCTGTTTGAGACCGATGAAAACGGCCGTCCGACTACCACGACCGGCGACGAGGCGGGCTATGTCGACCTCGGCCCTGTCGACCACGGCGAGTTCGTCCGCCGCGACATCTGCCTCG
>CAYXVA010000242.1:0-2964 GCA_964467975.1 uncultured Oscillospiraceae bacterium
AGAGACCTCAACTTCTCCGGCGAGTACCAGGCTAAGGCCCACAAATACACCGAAGAGCTCTTCGGCAGCGACCACGTGTTCCGCGCCGGAACCATAGGCACCCTCGCCGAAAAAACCGCCTACGGCTATGTGCTCAAGTACCTTGAGGAGCGCAATCTCAAGGTCTCCAAGGCCGAAGAGGCGCGGCTTGCCAGCGGCCTCGTCGGCGTCAAGCGCACTACCGGCCAGCATCCCGGCGGCCTCGTCGTCATACCGCAGGACATGGAGGTCGAGGACTTCTGCCCCGTGCAGCACCCGGCCGACGACCCTGGCAGCGGGATAATCACGACCCACTTCGAATATCACAGCATGGAGGAAAACCTCCTCAAGCTCGACGAGCTCGGCCACGATGACCCGACCATGCTCAAGATGCTCCAGGACATGACGGGCGTCGACGTGCGCAAAATCCCGCTCGACGACCCCGATACAATGGGTATCTTCAAGTCCCCGGCCCCGCTCGGCCTGCCTGACGACGACCCAATTATAGGCAAGACCGGCACGATAGGCATCCCTGAGTTCGGCACCGGCTTTACGCGCCAGATGCTTGTGGACACCAAGCCCGAGCAGTTCGACATCCTCGTGCGCCTTTCCGGCTACAGCCACGGCACCGACGTGTGGCTCGGCAACGCCAAGGACCTGATACTCTCCGGCACCGCGACTGTCAAGGACACGATAGGCTGCCGTGACGACATCATGCTCTATCTCATTTCGCGCGGCATGGACCCCAAGCGCAGCTTCAAGATAATGGAGGCTGTACGTAAAGGCCGCGGCCTGCCCGAGGGAGCGGAGGGCGAGATGCGCGACCACGGCGTGCCCGACTGGTACATAGACTCCTGCCGTAAGATAAAATACCTCTTCCCGAAGGCGCACGCCGTCGCCTACGTCATGATGGGCTTCCGCATAGCCTTTTTCAAGGTCCACTACCCGCTGCAATATTACAGCGCGTACTTCTACCGCCGCAGCCAGAAGGACGCCTTCGACGCGGCCATTATGATTCAGGGCGTGGACTTTGTGCGGCGCAAAATAAACGAGATAGAGAGCAAGTCCGACGCCACGGCGAAGGAAAACGACCTGCTGACCACGCTTGAGAGCGTCTACGAGTTCTATCTGCGCGGCTTCGACTTTGCGCCTATCGACCTCTACGAGAGCGACGCGAGCCAGTTCCTCGTCGTCGGCGACAAGCAGCTGCGCCCGCCGTTCGTGTCTCTCTCCGGCCTCGGCGAGGCCGCCGCTCGCGACCTGGTGGCCGCACGCGAGGGAGGACGCGAGTTCATCTCCGTCGAAGAACTCTCACGCGCCTGCCCCAAACTGAGCCAGGCGCACATCGAGCAGCTCAAGAGCGTCGGCGCCATCACGTCGCTGCCCGACGAGAGCCAGATGAGTTTCTTTTAATGAGAACGTATAAGTATTATGTAAACAGCAACGGGCGCAGGATAAAAATTCTTGTCCTGCGTCCGACGAAGCACGCCCGCGCGTCGGCTCTGACGGCGGGCGTGCTTTGGCTCCACGGTGGAGGCTTCGCAACGGGAATGCCGGAAATGGTATACATAACACGTATGCGTGCGCTCGTTGAGAAGTTCGGCGTCACAGTCGCCGCCCCGGCTTACACGCTCTCGTGGAAGCGGCCATACCCGGCGGCAATCGAGGACTGCTACAGTGCTCTGCTCTGGTTTAAGGCCCATGCGTGGGAGCTGGGCTTCAATCCGGAGAAAATTATTGTAGGCGGCGAAAGCGCCGGCGGTGGTCTATGCGCCGCGCTGTGCATGCTGGCGATAGACAAGGGAGAGGTTGACATAAAATATCAGTTTCCACTCTATCCGATGCTGGACGATCGCGACACTCCATCGAGCCGCGACAACCATGCTAGGGTCTGGAACACGCGCCGCAACCACGCCGCATGGAAGCTGTATCTGCGTGAGCTTTATGGAACGGATAAGGTTCCGGCTTATGCCGCGCCCGCGAGGCAACAAAATTATGTAAACTTGCCTTCGTGCTATACCTTTGTAGGGGATATAGAGCCTTTCTATTGCGAGACATTGGATTATGTAAACCGACTGAAAGCTGCGGGAATCCGCGCCGAGTGCGACGTCTATCCAGGCTGCTATCACGCATTCGACATGCTCGCGCCGTGGAAGAGCGAGAGCCGGCGAGCGGCGGCGCGGTTTGAGCAGAAATTCGGCGAAGCGCTCGAATTTATCGCTCAAAACCCCTGATTCTCATGTTCTGAGAGTGATTCCCAAGCTCTCGGGTGGACATTTTACTCTCGAGACGTTAGAATGGACGCAGAGAGGGGGAGCGCCCATGGACAGAAAAAGTATAGGTTCATTCATCGCCGCGCTGCGGCGTGCTAAGGGGATGACGCAGAAGGACCTCGCGGAGCTGCTGCACATGTCGGACAAGACGGTTTCACGCTGGGAGGTCGGCGACGGGACGCCGGATTTGGCGCTTATACCCGTGCTGGCGGAGATTTTCGGCGTAACCTGCGACGAACTCCTGCGCGGCGAGCGCAGAACGGAGGGCGACACGTCAGAGACCACCCCACTCGGCGAGAAGAGAAAGCAATGGCTGCTTGGCAACGCTATGCGCAGATTCAATGTTTTCATGATTATAGCAGTGGGCCTGGCACTGATTTCGGGCATTGCGGAACTGATGCTCGTGGAGATACTCAATTACCGACAGAGCGTCGTGACATCTACAATCTGCGCGTCGGTGTGCGCGGCCGGTGCCGTAGCGCTGGTCTCATCCGCCTCGTCATTGAGCGGCGTCGACACGGACGCGGCGGTTGCAAAGGTGAAATGGCGGATGGTACTGAGCGGTGAAGCAGCGCTCGGGCTGACGGTGACGGAGTGCGCAGCACTGCTCACATATGCGACGGTGCAGGACGTGGAAGCGGTGCTGCTCTCGTCGTCTTGCTGCCTTGCAGTT
>CAYXVA010000243.1:0-2951 GCA_964467975.1 uncultured Oscillospiraceae bacterium
TTTACTGGGCTTGTGTTTGGTACTTGTCTTTACAGCACTGGCAACCTATGTAATGCAGGCTGTTCACTTGCTGAAAGAACAAAAAGAAGTTTGATGTGCAGCGCAATTTTGCGTTGTATGCCCATTGTGTTGCAGACGGTGAGCGTGGGGATAGTCGTGCCGCCGTCGACGGCGGTGTAGACGTTCTCCCAGCAGAGCAGCATGAACACGCTGAGCACGAGCGCGACGGCGTTCATCACGAAGGATATCCACATCGCCTTAGCGCAGCCCTGCTTGTTCTTCATGGTGGTTCCGCAGGCGACCATTGTGGGCAGCGTGACGCACTGGAAGCCGGCGTAGGTGAAGGCGTTGAGTATCGCGGTGGGGACGTCGGCGAAGCCGGTGGTGGTGAAGTCCTCGGCGAGCACGTCGAATATGGTCCGCTCGCTGTTGAAGATGCCGACCACGTAGATGGTGATTGCGGTTATCAGTATGGCGATGCCCATGTAGGTGGAGGCCGCGCGGACTATGCCCGCACCGAAGATGGTCAGAACGAGCACGAGCGCGCCGACGGCCACGACGCCTACGTAGTAATTGAGCCCGAAGTACGAGTCAGGGCCGAAGCTGCGCCGGAGATGGCCGCGGCGACCGCCATGAGAACCATGATATAGAAGAAAATCTCAAAGAGCCACTCGAGCTTGTCCAGCGGGTGGTAGAGCGTCTCAAAGAGCTGCTTGTAGCTCGTGAGGCCGCGCTAGTTGTACATTATTATCGCCTCGCGCATGGTCAGCGTGAGCAGCAGCATGGCGACGATGGCCGAGGCCACGCCGGCCCAGCCCTGGCCCACGTAGTAGGTGTTGGCCTGATTGCCGGTTGCGAACCCGCCTCCGGCGTGGGCTGAGAACAACACCGAGCCCACGGCAAAGGCGGCGATGAAAGGGGTTTTTGCGTACTTGGTTTTCATACTTACTTCCTCCTCAACGGGGACTTAATCCGGCGTCGAGGCAAAAGAAAAAGCCCTCTCGCCTCTTCCGCCGTTGGCAGAAGAGACGAAAGGACGTAAAACCTTCCGCGGTACCACTCTTCTTTGCCCCAAAAGGGACACGCTCATGGGGTACAGTCATACCCCTGTCCTGTAACGGGAACGCCCGTCCGCGCCTACTTCACCTTCAACGCGGCCGCTGTTGCAGCCAGTTCGGCGGTTCCGCTGCTTTGTGCCTCGCACCAACCGGCACTTCTCTGAAAGAGCGTCCCCGCTTACTACTCCGCGTCATCGCGTTTACGATGTGGATGATAACACCTGACGCGCGGCTTGTCAAGCGGAGAAATTTTTGACATTTCTAAGCGTCAGCTGGAAACAGCGGCTGGCAGACGCTGCGGATGAGCTATCATACTCGTCCACACCGGCTCATAAACTCACCCGAGGGGGTGTGACATGGGCAAGCGTCTTATTGTGAACACGGCTCTTATGACTGCGGCTAGCCTGCTTATGCGCTGCATTTCAATGGGCTTCCAGGGCTATCTCTCCGGACGCATCGGCGCGACAGGGATAGGGCTCTACCAGCTTGTTATGAGCGTGGAGCTGCTCGCGAGCACTTTTGCAATCAGCGGGATACGCTTTGCGGTGACGAGGCTGGTGAGCGAGGAGTTGGGACTGGGCCGCTCGGGCGGCGTACACGGGGCCATGGTGCGCTCGGTGCTCTATGCGCTCTTTTTCGGTTCGGCGGCAATGCTGCTGCTTACGCGCTTTGCAGAGCCCATAGGTTTTCTCTGTATAGGCGACGCGCGCACTGTGTTGAGCCTTCGAATACTCTCCTTCGGGCTGCCCTGCCTCGCGCTCTCGAGCGTACTCAGCGGGTACTTCACCGCCTGCGGCCGCATCTGGAAGCCTTCCCTGGTGCATTTAATGGAGCAGTGCGCCGTGGTCGTGTTCGTCGCGTACTGCCTTGAGCGAGCGCCGGACGGAGATATTGAGCAGTCCTGTGCCGCCGTGTGCACCGGTGTGACGGCTTCGGACGTACTCTCCCTCGCGCTCATGCTCTCCTTTTACCTGCACGACCGCTATAAGCACGGCGCGCGTCATGGCGAGTCAATACACCTCACGTCGCGCATGCTGTCCGTCGCCCTTCCGCTGGCGGTGAGCGCCTATGCGCGCAGCGCGCTCTCGACGCTCGAGCACCTGCTCGTGCCGCGCGGGTTCCGCAAGAGCGGGCTTTCCGCCGACGCTGCTCTGGCGGGTTACGGCGTCATACAGGGCATGGCAATGCCTGTGTTGAGCTTTCCGTCCTGCCTGCTCTCGTCGCTGGCAGAGAACGTGATACCAGAGCTCACAAGCGCCCAGGTGCGCGGCGAGGGACGGCGAATCCGGCGGGAAGTGCGCGTGCTTGTCGCGATGAGCCTCGGCTTTGCGCTCCTCGTCGCCGCAGCGCTCTTCGCCTCGGCGGATTTTATAGGCTCTGCGCTGTTCTCCTCGGCCGAGGCGGGCAAGTACATTCGGCTGCTCGCCCCGCTCATACCCGCAATGTACACGGACATGGTCGTGGACGGCTGCCTCAAGGGCCTCGGTCAGCAGGTGTGGAGCATGGGCATAAACATACTCGACGCGGGGCTCGGCGTGCTGCTGGTATATTTGCTGCTGCCCATCGGCGCGCTCAAGGCGTATATAGGTATTATCTACTTCAACGAGCTGCTGAACCTGACGCTGAGCGTTGCAAGGCTGCGCCGCGCGGTGCGGCGCTCGGCTGTATAGGCTTAACAGGACGCAACGGCGCAAAAACGCCCGGAAGTGCGAACATTCCCGGGCGCCATTGTGTTTTTTTCAGCCGCGCAGCATGCGCTTTCTCGCCACGTTGACCATGCCCTCGTCCCTGTCGTTGAGGCGGGTGAGCAGTTTGCCCGCGCCGTAGGCGGCGCAGGAGACGGGGTCGTCGACCACGACGGTGCGTATGCCCGTGTCGCGCTCGACCAGGCGG
>CAYXVA010000244.1:0-2899 GCA_964467975.1 uncultured Oscillospiraceae bacterium
ACATCCCGCAGCTCGCCGGCGTGGCGCTCACCATGCCGCTGCTCAAGACGATGCTCAAAAACCCGCGCGTGATAGGCGTGAAGAACTCCTCCGCGCCGGTGCAGGACATCCAGATGTTCCGCGACGAGGGCGCTATCGTGTTCAACGGCCCCGACGAGCAGCTGCTCTCCGGCCTTACCGCCGGCGCTATCGGCGGCATAGGCGGCACCTACGGCGCGATGCCCGAGCTGTACATGAAAGTCCGCGAGCTCTACCTCGCCGGGGACATGGAGCGCGCCCGCGAGGTGCAGAACGAGTGCTGCCGGATAATTTATAAAATTTGCTCGGCCAAGGGCAATATGTACGCCACAATCAAGGCCATACTGTGCCTCCAGGGCGGTCCCGACTGCGGAGGCGTGCGTCCGCCGCTGGCCCCGCTGGCCGAGTCGGACACCGCCGTCGTGGAAGAGAGCGCGGCCATGATAGCCGCCGCGATAGAAAAATACTGCTGAGGGGGCAATTGCCATGAGAATTTACGAGTGCGCCGACTTCCGCGCCATGAGCCGCCGCGCGGCCAACATAATCTCCGCGCAGGTAATTATCAAGCCTGACTGCGTCCTGGGCCTCGCCACCGGCTCCACGCCCGTGGGCGCGTATCAGCAGCTCGTCGAGTGGTACGGCAAGGGCGACCTGAGCTTTGCCGAGGTGAAAACCGTCAACCTCGACGAGTACCTGGGCCTCGCGCCCACGCATGAGCAGAGCTACCGCTACTTCATGCAGCAGAACCTCTTTAACCACATCGACATCAAGCCCGAGAACACCCACGTGCTCAACGGCCTCGCGCCCAACCCCGAAGCCGAGTGCGCTGCGTATAACAAGCTCATACGCGACCTCGGCGGCATTGACCTGCAGCTGCTGGGCATGGGCCACAACGGTCACATAGCCTTCAACGAGCCGGAGGACAACTTCGGCCTCGAGACCCACGTCGTCACGCTCAGCGAGCGCACTATCGACGCCAACCAGCGCTTCTTCGCCAGCCGCGACGAGGTGCCGCACCGCGCGCTCAGCATGGGCATCAAGAATATCATGAACGCCCGCAAGATACTCGTCGTCGTCAGCGGTGAGGAGAAGGCCGACGCCCTCTGCAAGGCCGTGGCCGGTCCGGTTACAAGCGAGGTGCCCGCCAGCGTGCTGCAGCTGCACCCGGACGTCACCCTGGTGGCCGACAGCGCCGCGCTCAGCAAGCTCAAGGAAGCGGGTGTCCAGGTATGCGGATAAGCGGCGGGCAGGTTTTCGACGAGGCGCAAGGCTTCGTCGCTCGCGACGTCTGCTTTGACGGCGCGCTCATAGCCGAGGAGTGCCGCGACGGCGAGGTCTACGACGCCGCAGGCTGCTACGTCATCCCCGGGCTCACGGATTTGCACTTCCACGGCTGCATGGGCGCGGACTTCTCCGACGCGGACGCGGCCGGCCTCGAGACTATGGCGAAGTATGAGCTCTCCCGGGGCGTCACGCAGATTTGCCCCGCGGGCATGACGCTGCTTGAAGAGCAGCTCGTGAAGGTCTGCTCGACCGCGGCGGCGCACCGCGCGGCGGACAGGCCCGGCGCCGAGCTTGTGGGAATTAACCTGGAGGGCCCGTTCCTCTCCATGGCCAAGAAGGGCGCGCAGAACGGTGAATGGCTGCACAAGCCGGACGTCGCCATGTTCCGCCGCCTGGCCGAAGCGGGACAGGGCCTGGTGAAGCTGGTGTCCATTGCGCCCGAGGAGCCGGGTGCGATGGAGTTCATCAACGAGCTCCACGACGAGGTCGTTATCTCCGTCGCGCATACGACGGCGGACTACGACACGGCACTCGAGGCGTACAGGCGCGGCGCGCGCGAAGCGACGCACCTGTTCAACGCCATGCCGCCTTTCAGCCACCGAGCCCCCGGCGTTGTCGGAGCGGCCTTTGATTCGCCGGAGTGCAGAGTGGAACTCATCTGCGACGGCGTGCACATACATCCCTCCGTTGTGCGCGCCGTATTCCGGCTTTTCGGTGCGGAGCGCGTGGTGCTGATATCCGACACCATGCGCGCCGCCGGCATGCCGGACGGGGACTACACCCTCGGCGGACAGGCTGTGAAGGTGACCGGCAAGCTGGCAACGCTCGCAGACGGCATCATCGCCGGTTCGGTGACGGACCTCATGGAGTGCATGCGCACCGCGGTGAGCTTTGGCATCCCGCTTAACGACGCCGTGCGCGCCGCCGCCGTCAACCCGGCGCAGGTCCTGGGCATCTACGGCCACTGCGGCAGCCTGGACGCCGGGAAAGCGGCAAACGCCGTCGTGCTGGGCGCCGATCTGACCGTCCGCGACGTCTTTTTCCGCGGCAAACTGGTGAAATAAATTCAAAAAAGCAGCCGCAGCGCTATCAAAAAGCGCCGCGGCTGTTTTCGCGCCGTAAGCGTTCCCGCCACGCCCGGCGGCTCATGAGAGTCTTGAGCGAACTTCTATTCAACCGTGAATTCCGCGGCTAAATAGTGCGGCGCCCCATCGTCCGACAGCATTCTCAGTACAACGCGGTAGTTCCCCGGCTCCCCTTTTAAGGGGCGCTGTCGGCGAAGCTGATTGAGGAGCGTGCCGATTGCGACCCGTTTGCAACGGCTCAGCACACCGACGACCTCTCCGACCCGTTCGCGGGCCGCCTCCAATTAAAAGGGGAGGCAGGGGCAAATGAACGAGGTTTCGCTTATAGGCCGCTGAGTGGTGAGATTTTGCTGCCCGGCCTGCGGCCCTTGGAATATACCGCCAGCAAAGTGCCGGCGAAGTCAATGCACGGGTTGAGTGGCTGTAACATAAGGGGGTTTAGAGATGGCAACGTGGGAGATAAGGTAAAATAAGTTTCGCAAAATGGGAAATGGATAAAAAGAGACATGGCT
>CAYXVA010000245.1:0-506 GCA_964467975.1 uncultured Oscillospiraceae bacterium
GCCATGGCCGCGGCGTCGTGCACGTCCATGCCGCCGTCGCCCTCGTCGCGGGCGTTTATCCGGCAGAGGATAGGCATGTTACCGCCGGTCTTGCGGCGGATGTTCTCGATGATAAGCCTCGGCAGACGCATACGGTTTTCAAAACAGCCGCCGAACTCGTCGGTGCGCTTGTTGGTGCGCGCGGAGACGAAGGTGCTGACGAGGTAGCCGTGGGCGCAGTGGACCTCGACCATGTCGATGTCGGCGAGCTGCGCGCGGCGCGCTGCGTCACCGTAGCACTCTATGAGCCTATAGACCTCCTCGGTCGGCATGGCCTCGGGAATCTCGCGCCCATCGCTGGGGGCGATTGGGGAAGCGGCCTTGAGCGGGTAGCCGGTGAGCTTGCTGTTGCCCTCGGGGCCGGCGTGCTGGAGCTGGATGCTCACCTTCGCGCCGTAGGCGTGACAGCGGTCGGCGACATTCTTGAAGCTGGGGATAACCGCGTCGTCAAAGAGGCAGGGCTTGCG
>CAYXVA010000245.1:516-2878 GCA_964467975.1 uncultured Oscillospiraceae bacterium
GACGACGGTGCTCTCAAGGGTGATAAGGCCAAAGCCGCCCTTGGCGCGCGCCTCGTAGTAGGCGGCGCTTCGCTCGGACATGGAGCCGTCGGGGTTTGCGAAGTTGTTGCCCATCGGCGGCACGACGAAGCGGTTCGGCACCGTGACAGTGCCTATCTTAATGGGGGAAAACATGGTCGGAAATCTGCGGTTCATCTTATTATCTCCTCTCTTCTATCTCAGGCAAAGAACTTGTCCATTACTTCGTCGGCTGGCATCTCCTGGCCGGTGTAGAGGCGGAAGCCCTCCACGCCTTGGCGCAGCAGCATGCCGATGCCGCCTATCGCGGCCTTGACCCCGACCTCCTTGGCCTCGACTATCATGCGGGTCTCCTTGGGGTTATAGACGGTGTCGCAGACCACGAGGTCGCTCCTGAAAAGGCTCTTGTCTATCAGCGTCTCCTTCTCGAGCGGGGCCATGCCGACCTTGGTGGCGTTGACGAGAATGTCGCAGTTCTTCACGGCCTCGGCGAGCGCCTCGGTGTCGAACAGGTCGGTGACGGTGGCCTTGCAGGTGGGGATGCGCTCGGTAATCTTCTTCACGGCGAGCTCGGCGTTGGGGTAGAAGGTGTAGCCCTTGCGGTTGAAGATGTGAATCTCGCTCGCGCCGTCGACGGCGGACTGCATGGTGACGGCGGTGGCCGCGCCGCCCGCGCCGAGGACGACCATCTTCGCGCCCTTCACGTCAATGCCGTGGACGCGCAGATTGGCGACGAAGCCGAGACCGTCGGTGTTGTGGCCGGTCAGCGTGCCGTCGGGCTCGACGACGACGCAGTTGCTCGCGCCAATGAGCTCGCAGGCGGGGCTCAGGCGGTCGAGGTACTTGGTGACCTCGGTCTTGCAGGGCATGGTGACGTTGAAGCCGCCGCAGCCGAGCAGCCGGAGCGCGGCGACTGCCTCGCCGGTCTTTTCAAGGGGTACGTCGTAGGCAAGGTACGCGGCGTTTATCCCCAGGCGGTCAAAGCTGTAGTTGTACATGGCGGGGGAACCGCTGTGGCCCACGGGGCTGCCTATAAGGCAGAACATTTTGGTGTGTCCGTCTATGTTCATGGTGTTGTCCTCCTGTAATATTTTCAGTTCTTACTCGGCGGCGACTTCGGGCCAGGCGGCGCGGAGCACTTCCTGAGTGGCCTCAAAATTGACCTTCGCGGCGTTTTCAACGCCGGTGGAGAGAATCTCGTCGTTTATGACCTCAACGCCGACGACCTTCGGGTCGACGCCCTTTTTCTTAATCATCTTCACGAAAGCGGCGGTGTCTCCGCAGCCGCGGCCGGGCAGGACGCGCTCGTGCATGCCGTCGCGGAGGACAACCTTCGCGTAGGGGTGCTCGAGGACGTCGTTTATCTGGATGGAGACTATCTTCTCCGCCGGGATGTCGGCGAGCAGCTCGAGATCGAAGGGCTGGTTTGCGCGGATCCAGTGCCAGGAGTCGAGGATGAGCGCGGCGTTCTCGGCTTCGCTGGCCTTAACTATGGCCCAGCCGGTGCGCACGTCGGGGATGCCGCTGTAGGGCATGGGCTCGCCTATGGTGTACTTGCCCGCCCTCTGGCAGAGCTCGGCGAGCTTCTTCGCGTCGTGCTCGACGGAGTACTTCTCCATGAGGCCGCAGTTGATGTGGTTCACGCCGAACAGCTCGCACATGTGGAAGCAGATCTGCTCCTTGTACATCTGCTCGTAGCTGCGGTGGTCCTCGGCCCAGAGGGTGATGTACTCGACCTCGGTCACGGCGATGCCGTACTTCTTGAGGATGGCGAGGATGTCCTCGTCGTGCAGGCCCTCGGCGAGGGCGTCGACGTAGGTCTCGGCGCGCAGGCCGATGCCCTCGAAGCCGGCGGCCTTGGCCGCGGCGACGCGCTCTTCAAACTTGCACTGGTCGCCGAGCGTCCAGCTGCTTATGGTCACGGGATTGGTCTTGGACATGTTGTTTTCCTCCCTAAATTTATTTCTCTCTCAGGCGGTTTCTTTCTGGAAGTCCTTGTCGAAGCGGGCGTTGAGCACGACGGCGAGGACGATGCCTATCACGGTCAGGGCAATGTTGAAAATCATGATGTACTCGGGGCCGTTTACGCCGCCGATGTCGGTCAGCAGCCCGGCAATCGAGAGCACGGCGTAGTTGGCGATAGAGCTCGAAATCATGACGATGCTGGTCATTACGGCGCGGTTTTTCGGGAACATCTCAACCGCGACGCTGGTGACGAGCTGCAGCACGCCGCCCGCGGCGAAGAAGCCCATCAGGAAGCCGGCAGGGTAGCAGACCCAGCCCTGTCCCACAAGCAGGACGGCGACGAGGGTGACGGCGGCGACGGACGGGTAAATGACGAGGA
>CAYXVA010000246.1:0-2846 GCA_964467975.1 uncultured Oscillospiraceae bacterium
GCCCGGCGGTCGGCGTCCTGGCGAGCATCCTGTTCGGCGGGCTGTATATCCTCTACCTCTTCATCCCCACCGGCACCAACCTCGCCGTCAAGGAGCTTTACAAGATGCTCCCATACCTCGTCACGATCGCCGTGCTGATAATCGTCTCGCTCAGAAAGAGCCGCGAAAACCAGCCCCCGGCGCACCTCGGATTGTCATATTTCCGCGAAGAGCGGTAAAAAACGCGCCCGCATGTAACGCATGCGGGCGCATTTGCTTGGAGAAGGAAACCGGCGGGCTGCTTTTCAGCAGTCCGCCGGCTCTTGCGTTTTTTTCTTTTTATTCCTTGTCGGAATCTTCGTCCTCGGCTTCGTCCTCGTCGTCCTCCTCGATGCCGTCGAACTCGAGCGTTTCGCCGCAGTTCGGGCAGTCGATGGCGCCGAGGTCGAGCACGTCCTCGTCTATGGTTATGGTGTTGCCGCAGGCAGGGCAGGTGACTTCGTAAAAGACGGGCTCTTCGTAATCGGCGCCGTCCTCGTCGTAGTCCTCGCAGCAGCCACAGCAGCCGCCGCAATCCTCGTCGTCCTCGTCGTCATCGTCATAGTCCTCGTCATAGACGAGCTCCTCAAGTTCGGAGAGGTCGTCGCTGACCTGGTCGATGGCTTCGCCGAGGTCCCAGGCGTTTTCCTCGAGGTCCTCAATGTCGTGGGCGACGTCCTCGAGTATGTCGAGTATGGCGGCGAGGATTTTACCCTCCTTGCTGGTGTCGTCATAGCCGAGACCTTCGGCCAGACCCTTGACGTAAGCGACCTTTTCGGAAGTGTTCATATAGTGCTATCCTCCTGAATTTCAGCCCTTGGCGCGCTCGAGATACTCGCCCGAGCGGGTGTCTATCTTGATCTTGTCGCCCTCGTTGATGAACAGCGGGACCTTGACAGTGGCGCCGGTCTCGACGGTGGCGGGCTTGGTGGCGTTGGTGGCGGTGTTGCCGGCGAAGCCGGGGTCGGTCTGGGTGACAGTGAGCTCGACGAAGTTGGGCGGCTCAACGGCAAAGACCTTGCCCTTGTAGCTCATGACGACGCAGGGCATGTTCTCGGTGACGAACTTGAAGCTGTCGCCGAGGAGGCTCTCGTCGATGGGGATGAGCTCGTAGCTCTCGGGGTCCATGAAGTAGTAGAGGTTGCCGTCGGCGTAGCTGTAGTCCATGGTCTTGCGCTCAATCGTGGCCTCTTCAAACTTCGCGGTGGGGTTAAAGCTGGTCTCGACGACCGCACCGGTGATAACGTTCTTCATCTTGGTGCGGACAAACGCCGCGCCCTTGCCGGGCTTGACGTGCTGGAACTCGACGACCTGCATGACCTGGCCGTCCATCTCAAAGGTGACGCCGTTCCTGAAATCGCCTGCAGAAATCATGTAATTTCCTCCCTGGATTTATCTTTAAAGGTTATGCGAAATGATTTAACCTATATATTTTACACTATGCTTGCCGATTTGGCAAGAGGTCAAAGCCAGAATCAGTATTTTTACACTATTTTGCCGCGTTTGAAACGGCCTTTATGCCTGGGACGTAAAAGCCGCGCTTGCGCACGCAGAAGTCTGCCAGGCCAAAGACGCGGCGGCGCATGAAGCAGCCTCTCGCCGGATGGCTTCGTTCCCGGCGCTTACAGGATTATGAGCTCCTTCGGGGCCTTGGTGATGTCCACGTTGCCGTCGCCGGTGAGGTAGAGCACGTCCTCTATGCGCACGCCGAACTTGCCGGGGATGTAGATGCCGGGCTCGGCGGAGATAACCGCGCCCTCGCCGAGGGGCTTGTCGTTGCGCAGATTGGCGTTGGGGCTCTCGTGTATGTCGAGGCCCACGCCGTGGCCGAAGCCGTGGCCGAAATATTCCCCGTAGCCCGTGTTTGCTATGACTTTCGCCGCGGCGGAGTGCACCTCGATGCCGGTCGCGGAGGGCTTCGCCGCCGCAATCCCGGCCATCTGCGCGCGCAGGACGGTGTCGTAGACGTTCTTCATCTCGTCGGTCGCATGGCCGACGGCGACAGTGCGGGTCATGTCGGAGCAGTAACCGCCCTTGACGCAGCCGAAGTCCATCGTGACGAAGTCGCCGTCTGCGATGAGTGCGTCGCCGGGGACACCGTGCGGCATGCTCGTGTGCGCACCGGTAATCGCGATGGGGTCGAAGCTGTTGCGCTCCGAGCCGTGGAGCATCATGCGGTAGGTGAGCTCGGCGGCGAGCTCGTGCTCGCTCATGCCGGGCTTTATGAGCGGGAGCGTCTCCTCGAGCGCTTTCTCGGCGATGCGCTGCGCGGCGATGAGCGCTTCCAGTTCGTCCGCCGCCTTGTGCGCACGCAGCGTCTGCACGAGAGCCCCGGCGGGAGTGAGGTCGTGCGCGAGCGTGTCCTCGAGCGTGGTGTAGGTGTTGTAGGTGAGCTTGTCGTCCTCCGCGCCTATCGCGCCGGTTATCCGGGACGTGAGCGCTTTGAGCGTCGCGCCCAGGGGGGACTTCGCCGTGGTGAGCACCACCTCGACGCCGGGAACGCACTTGCGCTGTGCGTCCTCGATATAGCGCGAGTCCGTGACGAGCCAGGCCTTAGCGGGCGTTATGAGCGCCGCGCTGTCCGTGGGCATGAAGCCGGTGGCGTAGTAGACGTTCTTGTCGTCCATGAGCAGCAGCGCGGCGAGGCCGGCGCGCTCAACGGCGGATTGGATTCTTTCAAGCTGAGACATGGGGGTTCCTTCTTTCAATACAACATTGTTTTATAATTGGGTTTTCCGGGGGCGCTTTCTTTTATCTTGAAAAAAGAAAGCGCCCCCGGACCCCCGAAAGGAAATTCGCTTTTGGTGCTGGATTATACGGCGCACAGC
>CAYXVA010000247.1:0-2838 GCA_964467975.1 uncultured Oscillospiraceae bacterium
GAACTGACGGAGAAAGTCAAGGCAGACCGGGAAATGGTAAGTACATACGAGCAGGACAAGTCCGACTTTAATAGCTTCGCGGCGGTTATCCGCAAGTATGTGGGGATAACGGAACTCACACCCACGATTGTCAACGAGTTTGTGAAAAAGATAATCGTACACGCTCCCGATAAGTCAAGCGGACACCGGCGGCAGAAGATACAGCTTGTATGGAATTTTATCGGAGAAGTCAATCTCCCCAATGACGAACAGACCGTTGAACGGCAGAGAAAGAGCAAGACAGCATAGCAAACTGCCATGCTGTCTTGCAAAATGAAATTACTTCCTTATTGGTACTTGCCTTTATGTCAATTTTCTTGATTTTTGAAGCGTAATGTGCTGTTTTTTTCGAATTCCCCACTCTACTCTAAATTTATTACCATAATCTTGATAATTCTTCGTGCATCCGCCAACCCCGTACACGAAGTCAGTGGAATTTCAAGGTATTGCACTTCCTTGAATAGGAAGAATAATACCTGTATTCTATAGACATCTTTTGACAGGGAGTGGGTGTTTGCGATGTTTTCCGACAATCTCTCCGACCGCGTACTGCAGCTGCTGAACAGTGAAAACCTCTCGTACGAGACCGCCGCCGAGCTGTGCGGCATGAGCCCGCGTCATTTTGGCAACATTATCCGCCGGCGCACGGTACCCAGTATCGCAATGCTCGAAAAGATGTGTTCGGGCTTCAGCACCACTCCCAACGATCTGCTGCTGCCGGAAGCGCTGGAGCGCAAGCAGCTGCCGTTAAAAGTGACGGCAATACGCGTGATATATGATTCCAACGGCTGCTCCTGTTACCCCGTTTGCCCCGGCTGTAAGGTGACGCTCGAGCGCGAATACCAGTCGTTCTGCGACCGCTGCGGCCAACGGCTGGACTGGTCGGCTATCGACTCGGCAGTATTGCTGCTGCCAGACAGGGGCTAACGTCAATCGCACTGCAACTACTTGGCCGAGCATTGCCTTTGAGCTTAATCCGGCGGACTGGTCATGCACGAGCGCGAGGTTGCCTAATGTCTTGCAAGGCTCGGGGATGTGATGTGCTCTATCACTTCCCCGGGCTTTTATTTGCGTTAGTCATAACAGCTTCCAAATTGGTAATTATATATCCGGGAAGTGATTGCTTGACCATTGTAATTATCAGGACGTTGATTGTATACTTTGCGCTGCTGGCGTTTATGCGGCTCATGGGCAAGCGGCAGCTGAGCGAGCTCGAGCTGCCTGAGCTCGCTGTAGCGGTGCTCATAGCAGATTTGGGCGCGCACCCGCTGCAAGACATCGGCATACCGCTCATGAACGGCCTGCTGCCGATGCTTATACTCTTCTGCTGCGAGATACTCATCTCCGGCACTGCGATGAAGAGCCCAAAATTGCGGGCGATACTCTTCGGGAAGCCGAGCTTTCTTATAAAAGACGGCAAAATCGTCCAGAGCGAAATGCGCCGCGCTCGCTTCACGCCCGACGAGCTGGCGGAGGAGCTTCGCAGCAAGGATATAACCGACATCGCGCAAGTGCAGTACGCGATACTTGAAACCGACGGTGAGCTAAACGCCATTCTCTACCCGCAATACCGCTCCGCCACGGCGCAGGACCTTGGGCTTTCGCCTGAGGACAGCGGCTACCCCGTGATTGTCATCAACGACGGCCGGGTGCTCACCGACAATTTGCGCCATCTCGGGCGGAACGAGGCCTGGCTGCGCCGGGAATTAAAGCGCCTGGGCCAGTCCTCGGCGAGCGACGTGTACTTGCTTATCGCCGACAAGGGCGGCACCACATTCTGCGCCCCAATGGAGGGTAAGAAATGAAAAAGGAGATAGTCGCCCTCGTCCTGCTCGCTGCGCTTATCGCCGGAGGGCTTTATAACACCCACCACCTGGGCGTATTTACAGGCGACCTGAACGAGACGTTGTCGCTCTCGCGCGTTTACTGCGAAAACGGCGAATACGCGATGGCTCTTGAACAGGCCAACAAGGCCTCGGACGAATGGCACGACCACGAGTCGTACTCGGCCATCTTCCTGCGCCACACGGAGATCGACGCCGTGAGCGACCTCTTCTATGAGCTTATCGGCGCGCTGAAAAGCAGCGAGCCGGACTCGGCCCGCGCCGTCTACGACCCGCTCACCGCGCACATCCGCAGTCTCTATGACATGGAGCGCCCAAATCTGGGCAGTATTTTCTAGCGGCCTTTCGGCGCGCATACCGGGCCGTACGTCTCTGACCGGCGGCGCTGCGAAAAAACAGTCGGGGCGGCCGTGCAAAAAGTGCGCCGGCCGCCCTGACGGGTTTGCTTTGCCGGATGCGCGCAGACGGCGCGCCGGGCAACGCGTCAAAACCTCCGTATTCAAAACCCGCCGCGCGGCGCTCAGAGCTTGAACCTGCTGCTCGCGTTCATGTATACGAGCGCGGCAACGCACACGAAAACGCCGAGCAGCAGTCCGGCGAAGAAAAACCAGACCGCTCCCGTTATTCCGGCCAATATACTTCCGCCACCCATAACGGCGGCCAGGGCATACATGAACTTTGAGAGGAACTTGAGCGTCTCCGGCATGTTCACCTTACTGGAATCTCCCGTGGTATTGACCCACTTCGCGCCCTTGCCCTTGCCGAAGTACCGGCCCAAAGCGCACCACAGCGCGGCAATCGCCGCCCCCGCCAAGAACAGACCCGGTTTCATATACGTCTCCTCCCCATCTGTGTCTCCTCCCGCGCTGCTTCAGGGGTGTATCACTTTTCCTTCTGCTTGAGCAGCTTTGTAAGCTCTTCCATGAACGTGTTGATGTCCTTGAAAGAGCGGTAC
>CAYXVA010000248.1:0-2822 GCA_964467975.1 uncultured Oscillospiraceae bacterium
GGCCATGTCGACCATGCCGTTGGTGAAAACGCGCACCTCTTTGCCGTCCTGGGCCTTTACCCAGGCCTCGGTGATGCCGCAGCTGTCGAGGTGCTGCGCGCGCTCAAAGCTCACGACCTCGCCGGCCTCGGCCACAATCTCGCCCGTGGCGGGGTCCGCCAGGGGCATTATGAGCTGATGGCCCACAAGCCTGCCGGCCAGGCCCAGCTTCTTGTTGAACTTATAGCGCCCGACGCTGAACAAATCGTAGCGGCGCTTGTCGAAAAACAGGCTGTCGATAAGCCCCTCGGCGCTCTCGACCGTCGGGGGGTCGCCCGGACGCAGCTTGCGGTAAATCTCGAGCAGGGCGTCCTCGCGGGTGACAAAGGTGTCGCGGTCAAGCGTGGTAACTATGCGCTCGTCCTCGGCGAACACCTGCTTGAGCTGCTCGGTGGTGACGCAGCCGGCCACAGGGTCGGGCAGGCAGGTCAGCCAGGTGTACGGCTTGTCCGCATCGTACCTGCCCACGGCCTTGAGGAAGAGCGTAACGGGCAGTTTGCGGTTTTTGTCTATGCGGACATAGAAAATGTCGTTGGCGTCCGTCTCGTACTCGAGCCACGCGCCGTGGTAGGGTATGACGGTCGTGCCGTAGGTGGAAACCTGGGTCTTGTCGGTCTTTTTGTCATAGTAGACGCCGGGGGAACGGACAATCTGCGAGACAATCACGCGCTCCGCGCCATTTATCACGAAGGTGCCGCCGGGGGTCATGAGCGGGAAGTCGCCCATGAAGATCTCCTGCTCCTTGATCTCCTCCGTCTCACGGTTGCGCAGCCTCACGCTGACCTTCAGCGGGGCGGCATATGTGGCGTCGCGCGCCTTGCACTCCTCTATCGAGTACTTGGGCTTGTCGTCCATGGAGTAGTCTACGAAGCTCAGCTCGAGGTTGCCCGAATAGTCCGTGACCGAATCGACGTCCCTGAACACCTCGCGCAGACCCGTGTCGAGGAACCACTGGTAGCTCTTTTTCTGAATCTCCAGCAAGTTCGGCATGTCCTGGATCTCGATGCTCCTGGCGAAGCTCTTTCTCAACGTCTTCCCGTAGTAAACGTCCTGTGGCATCATGCACGCTCCTTCTCTTGCGCCGTACACCCGGCTGCGTTGTTAAATCTTCTTTGAACCGTGTTGCTTTTTGCGGAAAATCTGATAGAATAAAAGCAGTTTGAAAATGGGGTAGTATCCGTCCTTTAAGACACAGCAAGCTATTGTATCATCAGATTTAACCAATTGTCAAGGGGTATTTTATAAAGAAGTTACGATTTCGGCGGGGTTATGGCCTCGTCTTTTTTCTTGCCCGCATTGAAACCTATCCCCTTTTCGGACCGTCTAAACTCCACACGCCACGCAAAGGAGATTCCACATGGACGCCATATCTATTACGATGCTGCTCTTTATAGCTGCCGCCGCGCTGGTTTTGCTCTACCTTTCGGGGATGCTGAAGCGGCCGCAGCATGTGATAATCTGCGCCGCGCTGATAGCCGGCGCCTTTGTCATACGTGCGCTGTGCATGAGCCACGTTACGCTCGACTATGAGAACTTCCTGTCGCACTGGGTGGACTACTACCGGCAAAACGGCGGCTTTGCCGCGCTCGGCGACAAGATTGGCAACTACAATCTCCCCTACCTCTACTTCCTGGCGTTCTTCTCCTACATAGGCGTAAACGACCTGTATCTCATAAAGGGCCTGAGCGTAGTCTTTGACGTAGTGCTCGCCTGGGGCAGCATGCAGCTGGTGAGCGAGTTCACCAAGTCCACGGTCAAGCGCCTGGCGGCGTTTTTCTTCGTGCTCTACTGGCCGACGGTGATACTCAACGGCGCGTACTGGGGCCAGTGCGACAGCATATATACGTCCTTCGCGGTGATAAGCATATACCTCGCGCTCCGGCGCCGGGGCGCGGCGGCGATGGTGTGCATAGCCGTGAGCTTCGCCTTCAAGCTCCAGGCCGTGTTCATCATGCCTATCTTCGTCGTGCTGCTGATAGCAAAGCGCGTCAAGCTCTGGCACTTTGTGCTCTTCCCCGTCACGTATGTTGTGCTGATGCTCCCGGCGGTGCTGGCGGGCTATCCGCTGCTGGACACGATAACGCTCTACTTTGACCAGATGGGCACGGTCGGCAGCGCGCTCAATTACAACTCCAGCAGTATTTACGCCTTCTTCGGAAATGTCTCGAACCAGTCGCTGGCGAGCGCCCTGGGCATATTCGGCGCTTTTGTGCTGATGGCGGCGGTGTTTGCCTGGGCCTTCGCGCGCAGGAAGTATCTGAACAACTGGGCCATACTCGGCTGCGCCATCATACTGTGTGTGGGCATCCCCTATCTGCTGCCGCACATGCACGAACGCTATTTCTTTGTCGCCGACATACTCACTCTCATCCTGGCCGTTACGGCGCCGGAGTATATGCTGCTCCCCGTGCTGACGCAGTTCGCGTCGCTGCTTGGGTATCACGCGTATTTGAAGCTGCGCTATCTCCTGCCCATGAGCTACGGGGCCGCCGCCCTGGCCATAGTCCTTGCCGGCGCCGTGGCCTTCACGGCCGCCCAGCTGCGCCCGGAGAAAAGAAAGTCATAAATGCGTAAAAATTTTTCTTGACAAACGCAAAATCGATGCTATAATAATTCATGCGCTCGACCCTGGGCGCATGAATATGCGAGAGTGCTGGAACTGGCAGACAGGCAGGCTTGAGGTGCCTGTGTCTCATTTACAGGCGTGTGGGTTCAAGTCCCATCTCTCGCACCATGAAGGGTTGACAAAAAAGATGTCAACCCTTTTTTCTTAGTATTCATGC
>CAYXVA010000249.1:0-101 GCA_964467975.1 uncultured Oscillospiraceae bacterium
TCGTACACCAGCGTGGGCGTCGACCAGCTGTACACCTGCGTGTTCACGCGCCAGACCTCCTCGCCGGTGGCTTTGTCAAGGGCCAGGAGCGTTCCGCCCTC
>CAYXVA010000249.1:111-2800 GCA_964467975.1 uncultured Oscillospiraceae bacterium
CGCCGGTGAGGCCGTCTATCAGGTACATATACTGGCCAAGCGTGCAGTAGATGACATAGCCGTTGCCGTCCTGATCGTACACCAGCGTGGGCGTCGACCAGCTGTACACCTGTGCGTTCATGCGCCAGACCTCCTCGCCGGTGGCTTTGTCAAGGGCCAGGAGCGTTCCGCCCTCGCTGGAGGGGTAGCGGGCCATGGAGACGAACACAAGCCCGTCCAGGCTGCCGGTGCCGAGGGCCATGCTGCTCTGCGCACCGCCGGAGAGACCGTCGGCACTGTAGCAGGTGTAGTCGTCGTTTTCCCAGACTATCTCACCGGTTTCGGCGTCTATCTTCCAGATGGGCACGGTGGCGGTCGTCCAGCTGCGCCAGCCGAGGTGATAGCTGGTCGAGATGTAGAGGTACGGGTGCCCGTCCTCAAAGTCCAGCACCGGCGTGCAGTTGGAGTCGTCCTGGATGTCCTGCACCCAGACGAGCTCGAGCGTGTCGAGGTTCATGCACATGAGGTTGCCGCCGTTGTCGGCGAGGAAGATGTAGCCTTGCCAGATGATGGGCGAGGCCTCAAAGCCGAGGTACCAGCCCTTGTCGCGGTTGTTGACGCTCTGATAGCGCCACTTGACAGTGCGCGTGGGGTTGACGCTTATCGTGCCGGCCGCCTCGTCGTACTCGGTGCCGAGGGTGATTATATACAGGATGCCGTTCTCGCCGGCCCAGATGAGCTTATCCGTGTCGGAGTCTATGAGCGGCGCGGCGTCATACATCGGCCAGGAGCGCAGCTCGAAGTCCTCGCTCGCCCCGCCGAATTCGTAGAGCACGCTGCCGTCTATGAGGCTGATGATTGAGACGTGGCTGGAGCGTGTGTTGTAGCCGCTGCCGATGTAGAGCAGGGGATAGCCGCGCGGGTCAAGCGTGCCGGTGCCCTTATAGGTGAGACCCATGTAGAGCGGATCGCGCGTCTCCTTGCCGGTTTCGAGCTCAAGGAAATAGACGTATCCGTCCATCGAGGGGTAGACGACCTCGACAAGCGTCTCCTGGTTCCGGGCCCAGTCGTGCATGTTGGTCATTATCTGCCGCGTCTCGTACGGCCACTCGGCGATCAGCGGCTGGCCGGTCCAGCCGTTGCCGGACCAGTACGCGCCGTCGACCGGGTCCATGAGCGAGCCGGTAGCGTGCGTCCAGTAGGTGCCGAAGGCTTTATTTGTCATCGTGGCCGTGCCGTAGGCGCTGCCGCTGCGCAGGTTGTCGCCGCGGAAGGTGACGACGCCGTTTATGGCGGCGTAGTCCTTGGCGTAGCCCATGTAGATGCCCGTGTCGTCGGCGTATTCCTCGCCGTCGGCGAGGGTCACGCCGTCAACCTGGATGGCGGTCGAGACGATATAGTTGGAGGGCTCTGTGGAGTCCACGGCGTGCGGCTCAAAGGGCTCGGGCGTGGGCTCGGGAGTCGGCTCCGGCGTGACGGCGGGCTCGTCCGAGCCATCCGGCGTGGCGTCGGGGGCGGGCGTGACCACGGAAGTGCCCGTGTCCGCCGGGCGCTGCGCGGGGTCGTATGTTGCGTTTTTATAGACGATGAACAGCAGCACAATAAAGAGCGCGATAAACACGACGCCGAGAATTATTGCGCGCGCAGGCGACTGCGGGGCGCGAGAGTAGCCGCCGCCTCTCTTTTTCCCTGAAGGCATTTTCATTACACCACCGGTTCAATTTCTATGTCCGGCCATGTCCGGTTTATTCCGTGAAATGGACGTGGTTGTTTATGTGGTCGGCGCAGAAGCAGTGTACGCCCACGCAGCGCGAGCAGTAGCGGAACTCCAAATCGGGGTAATCCGTGTCCGTGCGCCCGCAGACGGCGCACTTGCGCGTATAGCCCGCCGTGCGCTGCTCGTGCTTTATTTTCTGCACTTCGCGCTTGAAGTTTATGGTCTTGGCGCGCTGCTGTGCGCTTTGAGGCCGTATTATGCGCAGCAGGTCGCTGCCGCAGAAGAGGAAGTAGTTGAGTATGGCCACGAGCGGCAGGAAGCTGATCATGCCCAGCCCCTGACCTATGGACGAGACGATGGTGTAAAGGAAATACGCCGCGTCAATAAGGGCGAGCCATTTCATTTTAATGGGCAGAATGAACATGAACAGCACAGTGTGATCCGGAAAGAGCGTGGCAAAGGCGAAGAACATCGACAGGTTGACGTAGTTCACAAATACCGGAATAGGCAGACGCGTGATTAAGAAAATTATCATGCCGTAAAGCGCCGTGAACAATACACCGGTGAAATAGTAGATGGTGAAGCGCCCTTTGCCCCACTCGCGCTCAAGCGCTGAACCTATAAAATAATAGAAGTACAGGAACAGCAGCAGATACCAGTCGCTGGTGATTGGGAAGAAAATAAACGTGACCAATCGCCATATCTGGCCGTGCAGGATTGAATAGGGCTCGAAAATGATGTAGCTGAGTATCGTACCGCTCCTGTCCATGGCCCCGAGCAGCCACACAAGGAACGTGCCAATAACGACGTACAGCATAAGGTTGTTTATGCCGAAACGCGGGTGCCTGTAACAGAACATGTCCACCCGCCTCATAAAACCTCGCATTTACAGTCCTCCTAAAGCGTTATTGAGGCAACCACCATACTACCACAAACGCACGCGCTTTTCCAGATATATTTGTAAACTTGCGCCGCGTCCGACAACATGATATA
>CAYXVA010000250.1:0-2794 GCA_964467975.1 uncultured Oscillospiraceae bacterium
GAAGCCAATGCACGGGTTCAGTGGCTGGAACGTAAGGAAGTTTAGGGATAGCAACGTGAGACTAGCACGTACCTGATTCCAACGCGAGCGCTGTGCGCCGTGTAAGTCAGCACCAAAGGTGCCTTTCTTTCGGGGTCTGGGACGCTTTCTTTTGGCAAGACAAAAGAAAGCGCCCCAGAATCTCAGTGCGCCTGGTTGTTCGCGTACACTATATCCTTCAAGGTGACGTGTTCGTTTCTATAGCGTGCGCCGGGGTTCGGCTCGGGCACTTTGAGCGCTATGGCCTTCTGCGTGCAGGCGTGGGCGCAGGCGAGACAGCCCTGGCAGTTTGTATAGTCGAAGTGCGCCCTGCCGTCCTCGACTCTTATGCAGCCGCCGGGACACACCCGAGCGCACACGCCGCAGCCGATGCAGCTATCTGTGGCATAGACCAGCCCGCTGAGGCTTTGTCCCGGGAGTTCAGCCTCGTATTTGAGGTAATTTGCATGTGCGGCGCGGTCGTCGTCCGTCACGGGCTCGATGTACTGCCGCCGCGCGGCGATGTCGGCCTTTATCTCCGCGAGCTGTGTGTCCACGTGCTTGTCAATCGCGCGCTGCTCGTCCATGTCGAAGGCGGGCAGGTAGTTGTCCACCATCAGCAGCGTGCGGATGTACGCCGGGGCCTTTCCCGCCTCGCGGCATATCTCCGAGACTATGTCGACGGCGTTGGCGTGACGTGCGCCGTAGGTGGGGATGATGTAGAGGTACGGCGTATCCAGCGTCACCTCGCGCAGGAAGCGCTGCACCAGCTCCGGCGGGCGGTGGCCGTATATCGGGTAGACGACGCCTATCGCCTCGTCAGCAAAGCGCCGCAGGCAGCCGCAGCGCATGACCTGCGGTATGCTCATGATGTTCGCGTCGAGCTGCCTCGCGGCGTAGAGACTGTTGCCCGTAGCGGTGAAGTAAAAGACCATTTCGTATCGCCCTCTCTTGCTTTCTGGATACATCATAGTCCCGTGCGGCACAAAAGTACAATGCCGTTTGGGTAATTTGGTATGCGCTTAAGTTATACTAGGCCTTGCCTTTGGTGATGCGTTTAGGTATAATTTCTGCATAAGGAGGGCGCTGCTATGTTTGAACTCTACGATTTGGAAAAGTTGGTGGCTTTCGCGAAGGAGGGGACCCTGGTCGCGGCGGCAGAGAAGCTGCTGATCTCTCAACCCGCGCTCAGCCGCAGTATGCGCAAGCTGGAGGATGAGATAGGCGTCGAGCTGTTCACGCGCAGCCGCAACCGCATGGAGCTCAACGAGAACGGGCGGCTTGCCGCCGAACTGGCCGAAAAGCTGCTCGACGAGGCGGACACACTGGTTTCTCGCGTGCGTCAGCTCGACCGCTCACGACACACACTGAGCGTCGGCTCGATTGCGCCGGAGCCGCTGTGGGAGCTGGTGCCCGCCCTCGGCGGCGCGTACCCGGACATGACGATTTCGTCCGGACTAGCAGAGCCGGACGCGCTCTTGAACGGATTGCAGGACGGGACGTACTCCCTCGCCGTTTTCACATCGCCGCCTGAGCTGCCCGGCGTGGAGTGCCTACCTTTCGGCAGCGAGAAGCTCTGTTTCCTTCTGCCCATGAACCACCCGCTCGCGGGAGAGAAAGAACTGCATCTGGCCGACTTAAACGGTGAGACAATGCTGCTGCGCGCGAGCAGTCTCCCCGCCTTCACGACCGACCGCGCCCAGCGCCGCTACGGCGCTACCGAGGGGCGTGTGGCCGTACCGATAACCGACCCCGGCACGAGCGTAGACTATTTCGTGGCCTATAAATCGTCGGACAAAAAGCGCCTGGAAGCGGCTCTAAAGCGCATTTCAGGCAGGAAGTAAAAAAGCGCACCGTGACGGCAAGAGTCACGGTGCGCTGCGGCTATATTCGCTTTTAGGCCGCCTTGCTGCGGCCTTCCGGGGAGTTTGCGCCGGAGTCCGCAGTCTGCATGCGGCGCAGCTTCTCGAGCAGCTTTGAGCGCCGGTTGAATACATTCACTATTTTGCCGACGAGCAGAGCGGAAATCACAGTGCCCACGCCCACGCCGTTGAGCCGGCCGAACAGTATAAGACTCAGCACGGCGGCGCTGACCATAAGGGTCACGTCAAAGATGACTTTCATCGTGCCAAAGCGCACGCCGGTGCGGCGGGAAAGCGCCTGAACGATGCCCTCGCCCGGTACCAGCAGCACACCAGGCGCGACCTCCAAGCTCACGCCGAACGCCAGCACGACGCAGCCGGCCAGCAGACTTGCAAGCTGTGCCGCGAGGCCGGAGGGCTGTAGGAAGCCGAGCAGGGACATGCTCACGTCGATTGCCGAGCTGAAAAGCACGTTCACTATGACCTGAAGCCACTGTACCGCTTTGATTTCGCGCCTGAGAAGTATGAACTGCGCAACAATGAACAGCATGTTCAGCGCAAACGAGAAACCGCCGAGCGAGAGCGGGAAGTACAGGCTCAGGACATACGGCAGGCTGGATATCGGCGAGGTGCCGAGCGCCGCTTTTGTAATAAGCGCTATGCCGAAGGAGTTTATCACAACGCCCATTACAAACGCAACGCATCGCAGCAGGACATTGCGCTTTGAACTCATACGCGCACCTCTCCGGCCGCCGCGCCAAGCGTCTCCAACACTACCCTCACACAGACCATTCGCATTTTGACCTCCGTTCTCTCCAATTTGTGGCAGACAATAAGTAAAAAAGCTCCCGATGGTTTCCCGGGACAGCTATATTATAAACCCGTTTGTGAAAATTGTAAAGGCCCCTTTTTTG
>CAYXVA010000251.1:0-2784 GCA_964467975.1 uncultured Oscillospiraceae bacterium
ACGCACAATATGGTTATCACCGCGCGCATCCACGGCTTGAATATCTTACTGTCAAAGACGCAGACTATGTCGCCCACACAGCCGAGGACGTGCATGCTCGGGAAAACGTTCGTCGGCGTATCGGCCGCCCAAAGTATACTCATAATCCACGTGCCCAGGCCGTCCACTTCTACGTTCTCCGGGCGCAAATGCTGGCCGTTGGGGACGAGCACGTCGAATATCAGCGTGCCGCTGAGCACTATCATGTTGTAGTACATCCAGCGCTTGAAGGCCTCGCCGTCCCTTATCATCGTCGGCACGCCGGCGGCGATGAACAGCGGGTACCAGATGATGTAGAAAATCGCAAAGTCCGGGACAAACGGGATATAGTTGTCAACCGGCAGGTCCGTCACCCAATAACCTTCTGCCGGCGTGTGCTGCTCTATGATGAAAAACGCCACTATGTAGATCGGGAAATACAACACTAGCCAGACATATTTGTGCGTACGCACAAAGTCAACAGCTGTCTGAAATGCCTTGCGTATAATACCAATCACTCCATTTGGGGATATGCTTAACTGTGCCGCTATGTTATAATGAATATATCAATTGCTTATCAACGGTGATGCGCTATGACAAAGAACATACGCGGCCGCTTTGCTCCCAGCCCCAGCGGGCGGCTGCACCTGGGAAATATGGCGTCAAGCCTGTTAGCCTGGCTCGACGCCCGCGCTCTCGGCGGAGAAATGCTCTTCCGTCTCGAGGATCTCGACCCGGAGCGCAGCTACTCGGACTACGCCCGGCTCATGGCCGAGGACCTGCGCTGGCTTGGCCTCGACTGGGACCTGGGCTGGCCCGAGGACGAGGGCTATGCGCAGGGACAGCGCACGGCGCTCTATGAGGCCGCGTTTTGCGAGCTCGAGCGGCAGGGCCTTGTCTACAAATGCTGGTGCTCACGCGCCGAGCGTCTGGCCGCGAGCGCGCCGCACCCCGGCGAGGAACACCCGGGCTCGTGCAAGTGCCGCTATCTCACCGGCAGCGCACTGCTTGAACGCGTCAACGGCAAGCGGCCGCCTGCGTACAAAGCGGCAGTCCCCGACATGATCGTCACGATTATAGACGGGCATCTCGGCGAATTCAAGCAAAATCTCGCCCGCGAGGGAGGAGATTTCATCGTCAGGCGCTCGGACGGGGTTTTCGCCTATCAGCTCGCCGTCAGCGTGGACGACGCGCTCATGGGCGTGACGCGCGTCGTGCGCGCCGAGGATTTGCTCTCCAGTGCGCCGAGGCAGAAGTGGCTCATTGAGACGCTCGGGCACACCGCGCCCGAATACGCCCACGCGCCGCTGCTCACTGCGCCCGACGGGCGCAAGCTCTCGAAGCGCGACGGCGACCTCAATATGGCCGAGCTGCGCAGACGCTATACCCCCGAGGAACTCACCGGCCGCCTCGCGTATCTCTGCGGCCTAATCGACCGCATAGAGCCCGTGCCGCCCCGCGAGCTGATACCGCACTTTGACTGGGCAAAGGTGCCGCGCGGGGAGATAGACATCACCGGCGTTTTTTAGAGAACAGCTTCACGCCCTGTACGCGGTCTTTCCCGGCTTCCGGCACGCTCTCGCTCTTGACGCCGGACTGGACGGGCTTCGCGTGACGGCCCGGCTTTTTTATGCCGCGCACACTGGCGCAGACCCTTTCTTCCGCAATGGTCACAGCCTTGAGCACAGGCCATGCCAGCAGGATGAATACAACCAGCACCAGCGTGCCGCCTGTATCCACATTTGTGAGCGAAAACAGCCCCGGCAGGAACACTATGCAGCCGATAAATATGACCACAAGCGTCACAATGAGCGCCTTGTGGAGCAGATTGTACGGCAGGCACATGCGGTGGACGATTATAAGTCCGACAATGCTCAAAACCAGAGTGCAGACAGTGCCCATTATGCTCTCGCCTATCTCAAACACGGTGCAGAACAGTATCACGCCCAGCACCAGTATGAAGTCCGTTATACCGCCCGGGAAGGCGCGATATATAACGTTCGGCAAGAACCGGCCCTGTATTCTCGAAGTGTTCGGCTCCATGGCCAAAACGAAGCTGGGTATGCCAATCGTCACGGTGGAGATGAGGCTCATCTGAGCGCTCGTCACCGGGAACGGCAGCGTGAAAATAAGCGAGAAGAGCGCGAGCGTGAAGGAGAATATATTCTTTGTGAGATAGAGCGCCGCCGAGCGCTCTATGTTGTTTATAACGCGGCGGCCCTCGGCGACCACGCTCGGCATGCTGGCGAAATTGTTTTCCAGCAGCACGATGTGGCTCACCTGGCTGGCGGCGTCGCTGCCCGAGGCCATCGCGATGGAGCAGTCGGCCTCCTTGAGCGCGAGCACGTCGTTGACGCCGTCGCCGGTCATGGCCACGGTATGGCCGTCGGCCTTGAGCGCGCGGACGAATTTCCGCTTCTGATCCGGCGTCACGCGGCCGAACACGGTATATTTTTCGACTGCCTCAGCTATGTCCTCGTCCGTCTGAAGCGTGCGGGCGTCCACATAGCTCTCTGCGCCCTTTATCCCGGCGCGCTTGGCAACCTCTGACACGGCCATGGCGTTGTCGCCGGAGATTACCTTGATGGCAACGCCCTGCTGGGCGAAGTATTTGAAGGTGTCCGGCGCCTCGGCGCGGATCTTGTTCGAGAGCAGTATGAGGGAAATGGGCATGAGCGGCTCAGAGAGCGTCTCGTCGTCCGGCTGCCCGTCGTAGAGAGCGAGCAACAGCACGCGGCAGCCCTTGGATGAGAAGGCATCTATCTG
>CAYXVA010000252.1:0-277 GCA_964467975.1 uncultured Oscillospiraceae bacterium
TTTTTTGCTCGTGTAGCAGCAGCTGATGCCGAATGGCAGCTTCTTGTTCTTGAGTATGTCCATCGCGCGCACGACAGCGGCGTAGGTGCCCTTGCCGCGCCTGTCGTCCGTGGCCTCCTCGAAGCCCTCGATGCTGATGGCGGGCACAAAGTTCTTCACGCGCAGCATCTCGTCGGCAAACGCCTCGTCTATCAGCGTGCCGTTGGTGAAAGCCGAGAAAACGCAGTCGTTATGCGCCTCGCAGAGCCTGATGATGTCCTTTTTGCGCACGAGCGGC
>CAYXVA010000252.1:287-2756 GCA_964467975.1 uncultured Oscillospiraceae bacterium
CCACCGGTGAAGAGGAACATGTACGTGCCCATGGCGTTTGCCTGGTTGATTATCTCGTCCATTTCCTCGTAGGTGAGGTTGAGCTTGTTGCCGTACTCCGCCGCCCAGCAGCCGGTGCAGTGGAGGTTGCACGCGCTCGTGGGGTCCATGAGTATGGCCCAGGGTACGCTGCAGCCGTGCTCGGCCTTTACCTTCTCCTGACGCGCCATGCCGATAAGCGCGCTGTTTACGATAAAGTTTTCAAATATCTTCAGGCGCACACCCTCGTCAATGTCGTCCCAAAGAGACTGGATGAACTTCTTCCAGTTGGGGTCGTTCAGCACGGCCTTTACTCCGCCGATCTGGTTTGTCTGTACGCCGCTTGTGTCAAAGCGCTCGGCCCAATCTACGAGCTTCGGCAGACACTCCTCCGGCGGCTCACGCAGCTGGCGCAGCGCCTGCTTGATCGCGAACGCCTGCGCGCTCTCCGAAAACGTCCTGTTTGCCATGATTACCTATCTTTTCTGTGAATTAAACCACGATTTAATTGTAGTTCTCAAATTGCAAGAATTCAACGGACAAAATTCGACGTTTTTTGCGTTTTTCCGTTGAATGTACGGAGTATAGCACCAGTTTATTCAAGAAAGATTTATCGAATGTTTTTGAATTGTTAAAATCATGCGCCAGCGCCGCCAGCCCTCTCGGGGAGGCGGCTGGCAGCGCTGGCGCGTGTTTTTTGCCCTGCGGGCGAGAAATAACGCCTCCGGGCGAAATTCCTGCGTGCGCCGAGGTAGTGGTCAAGCCCCGCCCCGGCAGCGTCTTACGACTGTTTGATACCCGGCGAACATCAGCGCGAGGAACGCGAGCAGATACCAGGGCAGCAGCGCGGCGCTTATGTGGTTGGCCAGGAGCCCGAAGAGAGGCGGCATGGCCGTCGTACCGATGTACGCGCTGGCCATCTCGAGGCCAATCATGGCCTGCGAGCGCGCCGAGCCGAAGTGCTCGGGCGTGGAGTGGATTATCGACGGGTACACCGGCGCGCAGCCGAGCCCGATGAGTATTAGCCCCGCAAGCGCGGCGTATTGGCCCAGCGGCAGCATGAGCAGCACTATACCCAGCAGCGTCACGCCCTGGCCCAGGCAAATCATGGCCGTGTCGCCGAGGCGCATCGTGACAAAGCCGCGCACGGCCCGCCCGGCCGTGATGCCGATATAATAGAGGCTCGCCCAGCTCGCAGCTCGGACCTCGTCCACGCCCCGGCACAGTACGAGGTAGCTGCTCGCCCAGAGCCCGGTGGTCGTCTCCACGGCGGAGTAGCACAAAAACGCGAGCATGAGCGCCTTCGCGCCCGGGAGCTTTACAAGCTGCGCGAGGGTGTTCCTCTCCCCCGCCGCCTCCGCGTTCTCGGCTCCGGCGCGCGCCTGGCGCTTCCACAGCGGCAGGCTCAGGAAGAGCACGAGCGTGAGCGCAATCTGCAAATACGCGACGTACCTGTAACCCATGTTCCAGCCGCGCCCCAGGCCGAGGGCGTAGCCCATGACATACGGCCCCGCGGACGCGCCGATGCCCCAGAAACAGTGCAGCCAGCTCATGTGCCGGCTTTTGTAGTGAAGCGCGACGAAGTTGTTGAGCGCGGCGTCCACGCTGCCCGCGCCCAGCCCGTAGGGCACCGCCCACAGGCACAGCGCATAGAACGAGCGGCTTATCGAGAACCCGAAGAGCGAGATGGCGGTCGTGAGCACGCTCAACGCCGTCACGCGTCCGGCGCCCAGCGCACGGGTGAGCCGGTCGCTCGCGAGGCTCGAGACGACCGTGCCCAGCGCTATTATCATCGATATCACTCCGGCATACGAGACCGGCACGCCGAACTCGACATACATCGACGGCCAGGCCGAGCCCAGCAGCGCGTCAGGCAGGCCCAGGCTTATAAACGCGAGATATACCACGGCAAGCAGCAGCGAATACACTTGTATCACCCCTCAATTAAATGACGACACATATAATAGCGCGGCGGCGTCAACTATGCAAGCGCATTTTCACGCCCGCGAGCATGCAAAAAATGAGTGCGGGGGCGCCTGCCCCCGCACTTATACCGAATGCGTCAGCCGTTCTGTTTTAAAAGCTGCATGAACTCTTCGCCCGTGATGGTCTCCTTGTCCATGAGGTACTTGGCAATCCGGTGCAGCGACGGCTCGTTGTCCCTGAGTATGTCGAGTGCCTTCTTGTGCTCGCGCTTGACGAGGTCTATGACGGCCTCGTCAATCTCGCCGGCAGTCTTTTCGCTGCACGCGAGCGAGCTGTCGCCGCCGAGGTACTTGTTGGACTGGACTTCGAGCGCGACCATGTCGAACCTGTCGCTCATGCCGTAGCGGGTGAAGTACGCCCGCGCGAGCTTCGTAGCCTGCTCGATGTCGTTGCTCGCGCCGGTGGAGATGCTGCCGATAATGAGCTCCTCGGCCGCGCGGCCGCCCGTGAGGGTGGCAATCTTGT
>CAYXVA010000253.1:0-2736 GCA_964467975.1 uncultured Oscillospiraceae bacterium
AAAGGTGTTGGCATAGCCGGCGACCTTGCTGCCCGGGAACTTGAGCTGGCCGACGGTGGGGCTGACGGCGGCGTCGAACTGCATCTCGCCGTCAATGTCGAACTCGGGGGCCATGGCCTTGGCCTTCTCGCAGGCCTCGCGCGCCAGGTCGACGGCGGGGCCGTGACCGCTGCCCTTGGTGGAGTAGCTCAGGAAGGCGACCTTCGGATCGATGCCGAATATCTTGGCCACGCGGGCGCACTCCACACCGGTCTCGGCGAGCTTGTCCGCGGCGGAGAGGGTGACATTGCCGTCCTTGTCGACGGTGTCGGTGTAATCGATGTTGATAGCGCAGTCGCCCATGGCGAGCATCTCGTCGCCGCGCACCATGATGAAGCAGCTGCTCACAAGGTGGCTGCCCGGCTTGGTCTTGACGAGCTGCAGCGCGGGGCGCACAGTGTCGGCGGTGGAGTAGGTCGCGCCGCCCAGCAGGGCGTCGGCCTTGCCCATCTTGACGAGCATGGTGCCGAAGTAGTTCGACTTCTTGAGCGCGGCGGCGCAGTCCTCGGCGCTCATCTTGCCCTTGCGCAGCTTGACCATCTCGTCGACCATCGCGTCGAACTCGGGATAGGTCTCGGGGTCGATTATCTCGAGCCCCTCGATGTCGAAGCCGCCCTTGGCGGCCGCAGCCTTGACGTCGTCGACGTTGCCGACCAGCACGGGGGTGAGGAAACCGCCTGCCTTGAGGCGGGCCGCGCTCTCGAGTATGCGGGCGTCGGTGCCCTCGGTGTAAACTATCTTGCGGGGGTTCTTCTTGAGTATTTCCACAAGGTTTTCAAACATAATAACTGCCTCCATAATTGCGCGGCCTCGCCGCAAATTTTCTGACAAATAATTTTACCATTATGCAGGCAAGTTTGCAAGGCCCCGCGCCGTGTTTTTGCACCGCGGCGTGTAAGACTTGTTCTAAATAATTAACAATTCGTCCCTTGACCTTTTGGGGCATACTACTATATAATTACTCACAGTGTCCGTTTGGACTAACTCAAACCCAAGTCACTTTTCGGAGGTGACCCACTATAGACAGGCAAAAATATGTCGCTGAGCTGGGCAAGCTCCTGTCAGGCATGGCCCGCGCCGACCGCGAGGCCGTGCTCCGGGGCGTAAACGCCCGCTTTGACGAGACGGGTGACGACGACGCGGTTATCGCCGCGCTCGGCAGCCCCACCTTTGCCGCCGTGAGCGTATTGCGCGGCTACACGCCGCCGGAGCACCCGGACGACGACTATTACGAGGAAGAGGAATACCAGTACGTCGAGCCGTCGAGCCCCTCTGCCGCGGAGCCTGACGCGCACTCTGACGCACAACCCGAGGCTGTGAACGACGCGCCGGAGGCCGAGAGCAGCGAGCCGGACGAGCTCGCGCCCGGCCAAGTGCCGCCCGAGGCCACGGAAGCGGCGATAGATGCCGCCGGTGCCGAAGCGCAAACCGCTCAGGAACCAGAAGCCGGCCCCGCCGTCGAGACCGAAACGCCGGAAGCTGCCGACGCCTCAGCTGCGGACGCCGAAGCGGCAGAAACTGCAGCCGTCCCCGAAGAGCCCGGTGCCGCGCAGCCGGAGGACATAGCCGCTGCGCCCGAGGCCGCCGAGCCGGAAGCCGCGGGCAGCGAGCCGACCGAAACCGAACCCGCCAATGCAACAGATGTAAACGCCGCACCGCAGGCCGAGGCCAGCGAGCCGGGCGAGCTCGCGCCCGGCCAAGTGCCGCCCGAGGCCACGGAGCCGCCCATTGACGGCGCGGCGGCTGATGAGCCCGGCTCCCCGGAGGCGGACGTGCCCGCTGACAACGTCTCCGCGCCAGAAGCACAGGCAGAAGCGACCCCAGCTCCCGCAGAGCCCGGGCTCAGCGCCGAAACGGTGACAATAGGCCTTGAAACCGTCGAGGTCTATTCCGACGCGCCCGCGCAAGATGAATCCTACGGCAAAGAGCCGGAGGCGATGCCCGGAGACTCCAGCGCCGGCGAATCCCCCGAGCACGGTGAAACTGACCCCGTCATGGACGAAGAACCCGTGTACGACGAGCCGGATGACTACGACTACGATTACGGCTACCCCGAACAGCCGGAGGATGCGGGCGAGAGAGCGCAACTGCGCGGTGGGCGCGTGTTTCTGTGCGTGCTGCTCGGAATCATACCGGGCATACCGCTCGCAGCTTTGCTGGTTCTAGTCGCGCTGGCGATACTCGCCGTGGGCGCTGCGCTCATATACACGGGCGGCGTATTTATCTCGTTCGCCTTCCTGGGCATGGGCGTGGTATCCGATGTTTTGCTGACGGTCGGCTTTGGCCTTGCCGTTGCGGCGATTGGCCTGCCGGTGGTATTTCTCGCGGTCTGGTTTTTCCTGCGCTGTGTCGTGGGCTTGTACAGCGGCATGTTCGCCCGGGCCGGGGCGTGGTGCCGTGGAGAGGAGCGTGAAGTATGAGAAGAGCATGGAGCATAGTCCGCACGGTGGCGCTGCTGTGCTTTGCACTGGGCGCGGTGCTTTTCGCGCTCGCGCTTATCCTCGACGCCGACCTCGTGCGCATAGCGGACACGGTCTTTTCAAACTACGACCTCGCCAAGGTCATAGTCGCCGCGCGTGACGCCTGGAGCAGTTTTCTGGGCGTGTTCGGGCTTTAAAAGCACATAAATCAAGCGGACGGGCTTTTTCCCGTCCGCTTTTTCGCGTTTATATGTTTTTGCTCACACCGTCGCCGCGG
>CAYXVA010000254.1:0-2736 GCA_964467975.1 uncultured Oscillospiraceae bacterium
ACGCAGAGCCGCGTCGCCGCCTATCTGCACTGCGACCAGTCACAGTACAGCAAATATTAGCGCGGAGAGCGCCCGCTCCCGCTCGAGTTCGCCGTGAAGCTCGCCGAGCTCTACGATGTCAGCCTCGACTACCTCCTCGGCCGCACGGACAAGCGCGAGGTGGCAAAATAAAACCGCCTAAGCCGGTAAACGCAGCGTCGATTGACTTCCGCCGCGAGTTAGCTTATACTACCTGCGTGAGAGGATGGCTTTCGCGTGGATTTGAAGGAATTCGGCCGCTTTGTAGCGCAGCTGCGGCACGAGCAGGGCCTCACGCAGTCACAGCTGGCCGAAAAGCTGGGCGTGACAGACAAAGCCGTCTCCCGCTGGGAGCGGGCGGTAGGTTTCCCGGATATAACGCTGCTTGCTCCGCTCGCTGCTGCGCTTGGGGTCAGTGTGAGCGAACTTGTGGCGGCGCGGCTACGCTCTTATTCGGCGCGTTCATTCTCGCGAGCGGTCACGCCAGCCTGGGCGACGCGATTTTCGCCGGGGCGCTCTCTGCCGTGCCCGTCATATGCCTGTATCTGCTGGTTACAAACTTTGACGACGCCGTCTCCCGGCGCGTGTACGGCGTGTTCATGACTGCCGGGCTGCACGCCTGCGCCTGGCTGGTGCATTGGCTGTTTATGATACGGCTGGACTGGTATTCGCTTATAGCCGTTGAAATATTCGCCCTGCTCGCGCTGCTGCTGCCCGGCAGCGGGACAAAATGACAGAGGCCCGCCCGGATTTTTCCCGGGCGGGCCTCTTTTCATATATCCTTCCGGAAATACACCATGTCCACGAGCTGCACCCCGGCCTCAAAGATGGGCTTATCGTAGTTCTCGGTGAAGAAACCTTTCACCACGTGCGAGCGGACAAAGCCGCAGCGCTCGTAGAACGGGACTGTGAGCGGACTCTCGCCCGTGCCCGCCTGCAAAACGCTGTATTTCCCGGCGTACTCGCGCTCGACGTGCTCTATGAGCATCCGGCCGCAGCCGTGCTTCTGGTACGCGGGCGCAACGGCGATGCTCTTTATCTCCAGCACGCCGCCCTCGTCGGTGACGAGGCACTCGCCTATCGCCCGGCCCAGATCGCTGAGCACATAGAGCTCGCCCCGGTCAATATAGCTCTCAATCATGCGCGGCGACTCGTCGGCCAGCAGCAGTAAGTCCATGTACTGCCGTTTATCGCCGCTTACCTTGTAGATATCCATTACTGCTGGTCCATCGTGACGGCGTAGTCAAGTTTTTTCAGCGAGTCGACCACCGCGTGGCCGTGCTCCTCGCCGCCCACCTCGCAGGCGACGTGTACGAGGATTTCGTTGGGCCCAAGCATGCGCGAGAGCCGGTCGTGTCCTATCTCGAGTATGTTCGCGCCGCTGTCTGCGACCACATGGAGCATGCCGATAAGCTTGCCCGGCGCGTCCGGCAGGCGCACTGTGAACTTGAGCCGCCTGTGGCGCGAGACCAGGCCCTGGTCTATGACGCGGTGGATGAAGCTCACGTCTATGTTGCCGCCCGAGAGCAGACAGACGGTCTTGCGCTCGCGCGCGTCCACCTTGCCCGAGAGCACGGCGGCGAGGCTGCTCGCACCGGAGGGCTCGACAATCTGCTTTGTGCGCTCCATGAGCAGCAGTATGGCCGAAGAAATTTCGTTGTCGCTTACAGTCACCATGTCGTCGACGTACTTGAGTATCTCCATCACCGTCTTTTCGCCCGGGTTGCCCACGGCAATCCCGTCGGCAATCGTGGAGACTCCGTCGGTCGTCACATGCTTTCCGGCCTTGAAGCTCCGGTAGACGGCGTTCGCACCCTCGGCCTGCACGCCTACGACCTTGACGCGCGGGTTGACCTGTTTTATGCACGCCGCGACGCCGCTTATGAGCCCGCCGCCGCCGACGGGGACGACGACCGTGTCGACCGTGGGCAGCTCGCTGAGTATCTCGAGCGCGACGGTGCCCTGTCCGGCCATGATCTCGTAGTCGTCAAACGGGTGAAGGAAGGTGGCACCCTCCTGCTCGCATATCTCCATCGCCTTGGCGTAGGCCTCGTCGTAGCAGTCGCCGTGCAGCACGACCTTCGCGCCATAGCCCTCCGTGGCCTGCACCTTGGCGATAGGCGCGGCCTTGGGCATGACGATAGTGGCCGGGATGCCGTGGCTGTGCGCGGCGAAGGCCACGCCCTGGGCGTGGTTGCCCGCGCTGGACGCCACGACGGCGGCGACTTCCCCTCGCTCCACGAGCGCGCCTATCTTGTTGGCCGCGCCGCGAATCTTGAACGAGCCGGTCTTTTGCCGGTTTTCACACTTGAGCCAGACCTCTCCGCCGGCCATGCCGGAAAACGTAGTGCTCCGACACAGCTCAGTCTTGTGCACAATTCCCTCGAGCCGCTTCGCCGCGAGCTCGAAATCCCTCAACGTAAGAGACATATCCATACCTCCCAATACCGCAGGGTGCGGCCATATTCCATATCCATATTATACTCAGCGCTGATTGAAGTCAACACTTAACCCCCAAAAGTCAAAAATACGTACTTTTGTCCGCATGTCAAGTACAAATAACCCGCTGTGAACTGCACCCCAGAAGTTGGACAAGAGAGCCAACGAAAGGGGTGCAGTTCACCGGCCCGGTTACCATTGACAAGTCCATCACTCTCAGCGGCAACGGCTCTGTCTCTACCAGCCTCAAGAACGCCTCCGAGGGCAGCGTTATCACCG
>CAYXVA010000255.1:0-2733 GCA_964467975.1 uncultured Oscillospiraceae bacterium
ACCCACCCTTATTCCTCATGGGAACGTGCCCAAAATGAACGGCACAACGGTCTGCTCCGTGCGTTTTTTCCCAAGGGCGTGTCCCTTGAGCAATACAGCGATGATGATGTCCTTACCGCCGCTGACAAATTGAATGGGAGGCCCCGCAGGAAACTCGGATACCGCACCCCGGAGGAACTCTTCGATGAATTTCTCGACTCGGTCTTCGCTGCCTGACCGCCGCTCCATTTGCCCGGAAGTGTTCAACTTGTTATTGCAATTTGCGTAAAATAATTTATAACTATACTCAAAAGTTTTGGTGGTAATTTTGGCTCACGTAAAAATATCAAAAGAACAAATTATAGCTGTAGCATTAAAAAAGTTTCTACAAGATGGTTATGATACAACCACATTACGCTGCATAGCTAGTAAGCTTGGCATATCACACGGCAGTATTTTCAACTATTTTGAGAATAAATGCGAAATTGGATTATATATCACAGAAGTTTTCTTTTCGTCGTGGCATGAGGCGTCGGATAACCTCTGCAGTAACAACGGCAGGTCTGTACCGTTGGATAAATTCTCTTTTCTTGCGGTTCTGTATTTTAAATTCATGGATCGACAGCATCAGTTCGCTAGGTTTTTGTGTGATTTTCTATCCTCGCATCATATGGAATTCCTTAAAAGGAGTCAGTACTTATTAGTAGATTACGTTAAATCTTTAGTCGGAACTTATCATCAAGATAGGGTCAAGGCTCAAATGGATTTTTTTCTCTTGGATACTGCAAGCACACAATTGAATCGACTTTTTATAGACGGAAAAGTAGATATACATGAAGCGTGTATATATTTAATCAAACTTGTCAATTATTTGTGGTCTTTAAATCAAACTGAGCAGATGGTGATAGATAGCGTGGAGCGAACTTTTTCTGATGAAACTTCTTTGGATATAGGTGTAAAATATATTGAATCAAAGGTGTTCCAATCAAATAATGCAATTTGATTGGTTAACGCCTGCTTCAGGACACTGCCGGGAAATATCTTGCGCGGGCGGCGCATATACTCGCTCGAGGGGGGTGTCCGCGTGGCGGTTTTAGAGCAGATTTCTGCGCTGGCCTGGGGCCCGGCGACGCTAATTATATTTTCCGCCGTTGGGCTGTATATCACATACATGAGCGGCGCGGTGCAGCTGCGGCACTTCGGAGCGTGCATTGGCGGGACGGCCAGGCGCTTTGCTCAGAGCGGCGGCGCAGGCGGCATGTCGCCCTTCCAGGCCCTTGCCACCGCCCTCGGCGGCACGGTAGGCACGGGGAACATCGCCGGCGTCACGCTCGCGATTGCGCTGGGCGGAGCGGGCGTCATCTTCTGGATGTGGGTCGCCGCGGCGCTCGGCATGGCGACAAAGTACGCCGAAGTGCTGCTGGCTGTCAAATTCCGCGAGCGCAATACTGACGGCGAGCGAGTCGGAGGGCCGATGTACTATATCAAGAACGGCCTGGGCCGCGCGTGGCGGCCTCTCGCGTACATATTTGTCATTGCCGGAGCGCTCGCAGCTTTCGGCATGGGCAGCGCGGTGCAATCCGGGGAGATACGCTCTGCACTCTCCACGCTCTGCGCCACGCTGGATATTAGGGTCGGAGACGGATTTGCGCTCGCCGTGGGCTTGATAATCGCCTTGCTGGCCGCAGCCGTACTGCTGGGCGGGCTGAAACGCCTGGGAAACGTCACAGGCCTGCTCGTCCCCTTCATGAGCGCCGTGTATCTGGCCGCCTGCGCCGCCGTGCTGTTCGCGTACAGGGAAAACATACTCCCGAGTCTTCGCGACATCGTTGTGGGCGCGTTTGAGCCGCGCGCGGCGCTGGGAGCGTGCGTAGGCTGGGGCTTTCGCCGCGGTGTGTTCTCAAATGAAGCGGGGCTTGGCTCCTCCCCCATCGCTCACGCATCTACAACCGAGCGAGACTGCGTGCGTCAGGGCATGTCCGGCGTGTTTGAAGTGTTTGCGGACACTATCGTCATTTGCACCGTCACAGGGCTTACGCTACTGGTGAGCGGCGTCATGGGCGGCGGAGACGCTACCACCGCTCGCAACGCCGATGCGCTCTCCGGGGTGTTCGGCGCCGAGGGCGCGTCGATTATAATTGCGGTGTGCATCACGCTTTTCGCATTCTCTTCACTGTTGAGCTGGGGCTTATACGGTGCGCGCTGCTGCGAATTCGTCCTCGGCGCGCGCTCCCTGACGCCGTACCGTGTCCTGTTCTGCGCCGCCGCCCTCACCGGCGCGGTTGCAAAGCTCGACGGCGTCTGGCTGCTTGCAGACGTCCTAAACACCTTCATGGCCGCACCAAATTTAATTGCACTCATCGCGCTCTCGGGTACGGTGCGAGACGAGACAAGGCGGTATTTCAACGCCAAAGGGGGCCGGTAAGGCCCCCTTTGCATTATATATCAGTCCTCGCGCTCAAACACCAGGTCGATCGCTATCAGCTGTCCCCTGCCGTTCTGGCCCACGGGTATCCAACCGGCGTATCTCCATCCCTTCGCGTACATTTAGTCCAAGACACGGCGGTAATCGTCGCCGTTGGGAGCTATAAAGCTCGACTCAGTTAAAAACATGTTCGTCTCGACCTTGACCAGTTCGTACCGCATGTCAGCACCTCCTTTAGAGTTATCATAACCATATTACCACTGCAACGATCGAAACACAATAGTAAATGCCCTGGCTCGCAGTTATCAGCACTCAAGCCTAAGTGCAAC
>CAYXVA010000256.1:0-2724 GCA_964467975.1 uncultured Oscillospiraceae bacterium
CGCGATAGAGGTCTGCGGCGACAGCAACGCTGTCCTCCTCGCGAACCACGGCATCGTCGTCTGCGGCAAGGATATATCCAGCGCGTTCAGCCTTGCGCGCAACCTCGAGTACATCGCCGAACTGCAGTGCCACGCAATGAACATCGGCAAGCCTAATGTGCTCAACGCCGAGCAGATGGCAAAGGTCCTCGAGAAGTTCAAGACCTACGGCCAGCCCAACAGCGGCAAGACCGGCTATTGATAAGCTAAACAGGGAGGATATTATGGACTCTTTTGATTTTTACAGCCCCACATACTTTGTCTTCGGCCGCGGCCGCGAGAACGATGCGGGTGAATATGTGAAGCGCTTCGGCGGCAGCCGCGTGCTCGTCGTCTACGGCGGCCAGTCTGCAAAGCGCTCCGGTCTCCTCGGCCGTATCGAGGACTCGCTCAAAGCGGCCGGCCTCTACACCGTGGAGATGGGCGGCGTCAAGCCCAATCCGCGCAGCGGCCTCGTGCGCGAGGGCATCGACCTCTGCCGCAGGGAGAACATAGACTTCCTCCTCGCGGTGGGCGGCGGCAGCGTCATCGACACTGCGAAGTCCATCGCGATGGGTGCCGTGTACGACGGCGACTTCTGGGACTTCTTCTCCGGCAAGACCCCCGACACGGCCCTCCCCGTCGGCACCGTCCTCACGATTGCGGCCTCCGGCAGCGAGGGCTCGCCGAACGCCATAATCACGAACGAGGAGACGCTCGAAAAGAACTCGGCCGAGGCCAACTGCATCCGCCCCGTGTTTTCCGTCCTCAACCCGGAACTCACCGAGAGTCTCTCCCCGTTCCAGACCGCCTGCGGCGTCACGGACATAATCTCCCACGCCTTTGAGCGCTATTTCACCAACACGCCCAACGTCGAGACGACGGACCGCATGCTCGAGGGCGTCGTCCTCGCCATGCTGCACGAGGGACGCCGCGTCATGGAGAATCCGCACGACTACGACGCGCGCGCGAATATCATGTGGGCCGGCATGGTCTGCCACAACGACATCATGGGCGTAGGACGCAAGCAGGACTGGAACAGCCACCACCTCGAACACGTCCTCTCCGCCCTCTATGACTGCACCCACGGCGCCGGGCTCTCCGTCATAATGCCCGCCTGGATGAGTTATTGCATAGAGCACAGCGACGCGAAGCGCTTCGCGCAGATGGCCGTCCGCATCTTCGGCTGCGACATGGACTTTGACGACCCGAAGCGCACCGCGCGCGAGGGTGTGGCGGCCTTCCGCACCTTCCTTCGCTCCATCGGCATGCCGCTCACCTTTTCCGAAATCGGCGCCGACCCGAAGGACATCCCGAAGCTCGTCGAGATGAACAACATCGGCGACGGCATCACCGGCGGCTATGTCGGCCTGGATAAGCAGGCGCATTACGAAATCTATGAGATCGCGGCACTACTGCGCTGACGGTCAAAATTATAAATTAGGAGGATAAATATAATGAAACCCGGAAAGAAGTACGGCTTTGCTACGCTGCAGATACACGCAGGCAGCGCCAAGAACTCCGCCGGGGCCCTTTGCGGCCCCATCTACCAGAGTTCGACCTTCGTCTTTGACACGGTCGAACAGGGCGGCGCCCGTTTCGCGGGAGAAGAGTTCGGCTATGTGTACACCCGCGCGGGCAATCCGTCCCTCACCGCCGTCGAGGAGAAACTCGCCGCGCTCGAGGGCGGCGAGGCCGCTCTCGCAACCGCGAGCGGCATGGGCGCCATCACGACCGCCATATACAGCGCGGTCTCGCACGGCGGCGAGATAATCGCCGACGAGACCCTCTACGGCTGCACCCATTCGCTCTTCTCCGTCGGCCTCGAGAACTTCGGCATCACCGTGCACTATGCCGACCTGAGCAAGCCCGAAAATATGAAGCCCTTCCTCAACGAGAAGACGAAAGTCGTATATTTCGAGACTCCCTGCAACCCGACGCTGAAGATGCTCGACATCGCCGCCATCTCCAAGATGGCCCACGAGTACAACAGCGAGATTATGGTCATAGTCGACAACACGTTCTGCTCCCCGTATCTGCAGCAGCCGCTCGCCCTCGGCGCGGATGCCGTCGTCCACAGCGCGACGAAGTACATAAACGGCCACGGCGACGTCATTGCGGGCTTTGTCGTCGGCAAGTCCGACTTCGTAACCCTCTGCCGCACGACGAGCCTCAGCTATCTCACCGGCGCTGTCCTCAGCCCGTTCAACGCCTTTCTGATAGCCCGCGGCCTCAAGACCCTCAACCTCCGCATGGAGCGCCACTGCTCGAACGCCATGGCGCTCGCCAAGTACTTTGAGAGCCACCCCGCCGTCGCAAAGGTCTACTACCCCGGCCTCGAGAGCTTTGAGGGACACGAGCTCGCGAGCCGCCAGATGAAGCTCTACGGCGGCATGATAGCCATCGAACTCAAGGCCGACAAGGCCGGCACCGCCGCCGCGCTCAACAAGCTCGAGCTGTGCAAGATCGCGGTCTCCCTCGGCGACGCCGAGACCCTCGTCGAGCACGCCGCCAGCATGACCCACCACACCTACGCCTCCGAGGAACTCGCGGCCGCCGGCATCGCCGAAGGCCTCGTGCGCATAAGCGTCGGTCTCGAGGATGTGGAGGACATCATTGCCGACTTTGACCAGGCTTTCGCCGACGTAAAGTAAGAAGGCGTATTCACAAGCGTTTCAGGAGTGTGTGAACATGTGAGATTTTAAT
>CAYXVA010000257.1:0-2719 GCA_964467975.1 uncultured Oscillospiraceae bacterium
GAAGCGAGCGGCTACGCGCTTGACACCGTTCCCGACGAGAGCGGCAACGCAGGCTACAAGGACTGGGTGATAGACTCGCTCGACGTCCCGGCGTTCACTGTCGAGTGCGGCCTCGGCGTGAGCCCGCTGCCCCTCGAGCAGCTCGAGGGCATTTCGGCGGCAGTGGCTGCGATATGCCGCGAGTGCGCAGAGTATGTCGCCTCGGCGACGGGTTGACTTTATTTCCGGTTGGGATATAATATATCCACTGAGTTTTTTCGCGGCGCAAGGCCGCGTACGAAAGAGGTATTGAAATGAGTACAAACTGCAATAACGACTGCTCCGCCTGCGGCGAAAACTGCCCGAGCCGCACCTCACCGCAGAGCTTCCTGAAGCCGCTGCACTCCGGCAGCAGCGTCGGGCGCGTTATCGCCGTCGTGAGCGGCAAGGGCGGTGTTGGCAAGAGCCTCGTCACCGGCCTTTTGGCCTGCGAGATGCAGCGCCGCGGCCACCGCGCCGCCGTGCTGGACGCGGATGTCACCGGCCCGAGCGTGCCGCAGATGTTCGGCGTGCACGAGAACGCGCGCGGCGGCGAGGACTTCATCCTGCCAGTCAAGAGCATGGGCGGCATCCAGATGATAAGCATGAACGTTCTGCTCCCGCACGACACCGACCCCGTCGTCTGGCGCGGCCCGATAATCGCGGGCGCAGTGGAGCAGTTCTGGACGGACGTCATATGGGACAACGTCGACTACATGTTCGTCGACATGCCTCCCGGAACGGGCGACGTGCCCCTGACCGTGTTCCAGAGCCTGCCGGTCAACGGCGTTATCGTCGTCACGAGCCCCCAGGAGCTCGTCGGCATGATAGTCGAGAAGGCCGTCAACATGGCGGGGATGATGAACAAGCCCGTCGTCGGCCTCGTGGAGAACATGAGCTACTACGTCTGTCCCGACTGCGGCAAGGCGCACAGCATCTTCGGCGAGAGCCACATCGACGAGACCGCCGAGAAGTTCGGCATAGCCCACGTCGCGAAGCTGCCGATAAACCCCGAGTACGCCGCCGCCTGCGACGCCGGTAAGATTGAGACCGTCGAGGTGCCCGAGCTCCGCGAGCTCGCCGACTACATCGAGAGGATGTAATTCGTGGCCTGGGTGCTGCTGACGGAGGACTCTCGCGCCGGGTGCGTCATGTGCGTCCCGGAGCGTATAGCCGGCAGGATGCACGATTTGCGCCGTGAGTATGAAAGCTGGCGGTGCACGCCTGGATACTCCGCTTATCTCGATGAGATGTGCAACCCGTCGAATGCGCTGCGCTGGGATGAGTACGCGGTATTCGCCCGCTGGCTCACAGAGCACGTGCTCGAGCCGGGCGAGCGGGCGTATGTCGTGCCGCGGCTGGACTTCAGCGATGCGACGAGGTATGTGCGGGACGACACGGATATGCGCGCCGGCCTCCGCCTGAGCGTTTACGACCACGGGGAGGTTTAGCATGGCGCTGGCTATAATGGACTGCGGAATGGACGGCGAATACCTGCTTAGCGTCCCTGAGAGCATAATCGGCGACATGTACCGCCTTCGCGCAGAGTTCCTCGCATGGGTCGAGGACCCGGCGAACGGCTATGTGCGCACGCTCACCGAAAACGGCGAGAGTTTCGACGCCGCCGTATACGACGCCGCCGAGCTCTTTCCGCGCTGGCTCAATGGGCACGTGCTCTCGGATTCGCCCGAGAAGGCCGAGCTGCTGCCCAGGCTGGATTTTTAAGGCCGCGTTTCGGCCTAAAACATGACAATTTCAGCGATACGGTTCCCCGGACGGGGAGCCGTATCGTCGTATTTGTGAGGTTAGCTCATGATAACGCTTCTTTCCAAACTCTTTGTCAAGAACCGCGACGACGTCGCGAACCCCTCCGTGCGCAAGGCGTACGGCATGCTCTGCTCGCTGACGGGGATATTTCTGAACATTCTGCTCTTCGCGGGCAAGTACATAGCGGGCACGATCGCGGGCTCCATCGCCGTGACGGCGGACGCGTTCAACAACCTGTCCGACGCGGGCTCGAGCGTCATAACGCTGCTCGGCTTCCGCCTGGCCTCGAAGAAGCCCGACCCCGGGCACCCGTTCGGCCACGGGCGCATAGAGTACCTGTCGGGGCTCGCCGTATCGCTTATTATAATAGTTGTGGGCTTTCAGCTCGGGCTCGAGTCCATCGACAAGATACGCTCGCCCGAGCCGGTCGACGCCTCGCTGCTGCCGATGCTTATCCTCGTCGCGTCGATATGCGTCAAGGGCTACATGTTCCTCTACAACCGCGCCGTCGGCAAAAAGATAAACTCGCCTGGCATGCGCGCCACGGCCACGGACTCGCTGACCGACAGCGTGGCTACGCTCGTGGTGCTCATCTCAATGCTCATCGCGCGCTTCACCGGCGTGAACATCGACGGCTGGAGCGGCGCAGTCGTGGCGATTTTCATCATCTACTCCGGCTTCTCGGCAGCGAAGGACACGATAAGCCCGCTGCTCGGCAGCGCGCCTGACCCCGAGCTTGTAAAGCGCATAGTAGACATCGTCATGGCGCACCCCGAGGTGCTCAACGCCCACGACCTCGTCGTACACGACTACGGCCCGGGCAGGCTCATGGTCTCGCTCCACGCTGAGGTCCCCGGCGACGGCGACATATACGAACTCCACGACGCCATAGACACGGCCGAGTACGAGCTGCAAAAGGAGCTCGGCTGCACTG
>CAYXVA010000258.1:0-2687 GCA_964467975.1 uncultured Oscillospiraceae bacterium
CACTTTTACAACCACGAGCGCATCCAGCTAAGGACTGGAGCGGCGCCGCTCGCGCGACGCCTCTCCACCTAAATCTCAATATTTCCTACCAGGGGCCTTTTTTGTGCTGTCCGCACAACCTGGGGCGGTTCATTTTCTTTTGCCTTGAACAAAGAAAGCGTCCCGGAAAATAGTTAAAGTTTAGAATTAAAGAGGAACGCATTCGATAAATTACTTCTCCTCCGTGTCCAGGTCGAAGGACCGGTACTGTATGGCCTCGGCGAGGTGCGCCGGCTGTATTTCATCGCTGCCGGCGAGGTCGGCTATCGTCCTCGCCACGCGGAGGATGCGGTCGTAACTGCGCGCGGTGAGGCCCATGGCCTTGTACGCCTGTTCCATGAGCTCGCTGCACTCGCCGGTGAGAGCGCAGAAGCGCTCCATGTCCTTCGAACCCATGTGCGCGTTGCAGTCGATGCCGCTGCCTTTGAGCCGCTCGCGCTGTACCGTGCGCGCGGCGTCCACGCGCTTTTTTATCTCGCTCGAGGGTTCGGCCTCGGCCTTGCCGGAGAGCTCGGCGTACTCGAGCGCGGGCACCTCCACGGCGATGTCCATGCGGTCGAGCAGCGGCCCGGAGACCCGCGCGCGGTATCTGCGCAGCTCGGTCGGCGTACAGGTGCACTTGCGCGTCGGGTGCCCGTACCAGCCGCAGCGGCAGGGGTTCATCGCGCACACTAGCATGAACCGGCTCGGATATGTCGCGGTGCCCGCCACGCGCGAGACGGTGACCACGCCGTCCTCAAGCGGCTGCCTGAGCGCCTCGCGCACGTCCCGGTGGAATTCCGGCAGCTCGTCGAGGAAGAGTATGCCGTTGTGGGCGAGGCTCATCTCGCCGGGCTGGAGCTGCGCGCCGCCCGCGAGCGCCGCGGCCGAGATAGTGTAGTGCGGCGCGCGGAAGGGACGCTCGGACACGATAGGGTGCGCGCTGTTCGTGAGGCCCGCGACGGAGTGGATCTCCGTAGTCTGGAGCATTTCCTCGCGGCTCATGTCCGGGAGTATGCCGGTTATGCGCTTGGCGAGCATGCTCTTGCCCGCGCCCGGCGGGCCGACCATCAGGATGTTGTGCCCGCCCGCGGCTGCGACCTCGAGCGCGCGCTTCACGCTCGCCTGGCCCTTGACCTCGGCAAAGTCGGGGCCGGGCGCCCTTATCGCGCGCACGTCCGGCGGCTCGGCGGCGTCGAGCTCTGTCTGGCCGCGGAAGTACTCGAGCAGCTGCATGACGCTCTTCGCGCCGTAGACCTCGAGCCCCTCGGCGAACGCGGCCTCCGAGGCGTTCTCCGCCGGGACGAACAGCCGCCTCACCCCCGCGCGCCGGGCCGCGAGCGCCATCGGCAGCGCGCCGCGCACGGGCCGCAGACCGCCCGCCAGCGAGAGCTCGCCGATGAACGCGCAGTCTCCCGGCGGCTGCTTTATCTGCCCCGCCGCGGCGAGTATGCCCAACAGCACGGGCAAATCATAGGTCGTGCCGGCCTTCTTCGTGTCCGCCGGGGCGAGATTGACCGTTATGCGCGAGACGGGGAACGAGAGCCCCGCGTTCTTTATCGCCGCGCGGACGCGGTCGCGCGCCTCCCTGACCGCGGCGTCGGGCAGCCCGACTATGTTGAAGTCCGGCAGCCCCTGAGCGGTCGAGCACTCGACCGAGACCTCATAGCCGCCTATGCCCTTTATGCCGAGCGAACGTATCCTTGAGACCATTTTACCCCTCCCCCTGATGTGCAAAAAGCCCCGCTGCGAGCGCGGCGGGGCCCAATGACGTTATGCGAGCGACTTCTTCACGACCTCGGTGAACGCGTCTATCATCACGCTGATGTCCAGCGAGACGGTGACGGAGTCGAAGCCCTGCTTGAAATAGCCGTTTGCGGCCTCGGCGTTGCCGCAGAACATGATGGCGAGCTTGCCGTGCTTTTTGCACACGTCGAGGACGTGTGCGACGGCGTTTATGTGCCTCTCATTGGCGAAATCGCCGGGGATGCCGAGCGCAATCGAGAGGTCGAACGGCCCGATGAATATGCCGTCGACGCCGTCGGTGCCGAGTATCTCGTCTATGTTCTCGAGGCAGCCCATAGTCTCGCACTGCGGCACGAGCAGCGTTTCGGCGTTGGCGCGGCGCATGTATCCGCCCATGCCGTCGGCGTAGCACTCCGCCATGCCCCAGCCGCCGTCGCGGCTCGGGCAGTAGCCGCGGTTGCCCAGCGGCGCGAACTTGGCGAACTCGACGAGCTTCTTGACCTCGTCGACCGTCTCCACGCCGGGGACAATGAGCCCCGCCGCGCCCACGTCGAGCATCTTGAGCACGGGGCTGCGCTGTATGGCGTCCACGCGCACGAAGGGCGCGACGCCTGCGCCGGAGGCGACGCCCACGAGCTCCGCAGCGTGCTCGGCGGCAATCGGGCTGTGCTCCATGTCGATTATGACGTAGTCCAGGCCGGTGTAGGCGAACGCCTCAATGGCCGGCGCGCTGAGCGTGTGAGTGAACGTGCCGATGCTCTTCTCCCCGGCACGGAACTTTTCAAGTACGCGGTTTTGCATGTGACTACCTCCTGACCTTCATTCAGCATTTGGGGATTTCGCGCTCTGCGGAGCGCAACCAAGGGCTCTGCCCTTGGAACCCGCCACCTTTTGAAAAAGGTGGACGAAAACTTTTGTCCTCG
>CAYXVA010000259.1:0-2682 GCA_964467975.1 uncultured Oscillospiraceae bacterium
AAAACACTCACATTTTGCGGCCTTGCGCAATTTTTTTGCCAAGGCAGCTCATGCGACGGCCAGAGCGAGGCAAAGGTGCTCCTTTTCAGGTGCGCAGCATGGAGCGCGACGGCAGAGCGGTCAGGGTGCGGTCTGCCGGCAGGATTTGGTGCGCCACGGTAAAAAATATGCCCTGCCCGGCGCCGTTTTATCCTGCCGCGCAGGCCGCAGCTGTGGCCGTTGGAAGCGGTTAATATGCTCAGAAGGCGCATAAAATGTGTATGTTTCATAAATTGCTCCGCTTCCGGCGGCAAAGTTTGGCTTGTACTTTTGCGGTTTGTGTATTATAATTGTAAATTGCCATTCGGGCGCAGGCCCGGTGGACGAAGCGAAAGGAGTGGCACCATGGTGAAAATCGAAAACCCTAAGGGAGCCATCACCATCGAAGACGAGGTTTTTGCCAACCTGGCCGGGGACGCGGCTACCAGCTGTTTCGGCGTTAAGGCCATGGCCGCCCAGGGCCGTGACGGAGGAGTTTTCCAGCTCCGCCGTGAGAGTATGAGCAAGGGCGTCAAGGCCGAGCTTGGCGAGGACGGGAGCGTCTCGCTGGAACTGCACATAGCTGTTGACCACGGCGTCAACCTCAACACCCTCTGCAACAGTATCATGAACGAAGTAAGCTACAAAGTCTCCAAGGCCACCGGCGTGCCGGTAAATCGCGTTGACGTCTACGTTGACACGATGCTGATAGGCTGAAAGAAAAAACGGTGGAGGTATTCCCTCTTGAAAGAATTAATCGATGCGGCGGTTTTCCGCGACATAATCCTGTGCGCGAGCGCCGCGCTGGAACAAAACAGGCAGTTAATCAATGAGCTGAACGTATTCCCCGTACCTGACGGAGACACCGGCACCAACATGTCCCTCACGATGGGCGCGGCGGCGGCCGAACTCAAAAAGCGCGACTTCCCCACGCTCACGGCTGCGGCCGACTGCGCGGCGAGCGCGATGCTGCGCGGCGCGCGCGGCAACTCCGGCGTCATCCTCTCCCTGCTCTTCCGCGGGCTGGCCAAGCGCCTGAAGGGCTGCGAGACCGCCGACGCCAAGACCTACGCCGAGGCCATGACCGCCGGCGTGGACGCGGCCTACAAGGCCGTCATGAAGCCCGCCGAGGGCACCATACTCACCGTCTCGCGTGTCTCCACGAGCTCTGCCGTGGAGTTTGCCGAGCACGGCGGCGACCTGGAGCTCATGTTCTCCTGCGCGATTGAGAGCGCCCAGGAGGTGCTGGCCGACACGGTCAACCTCAACCCCGTGCTCAAGCGCGCGGGCGTCGTGGACGCGGGCGGCAAGGGCTATGTGTTCATCCTCGAGGCCACGCTCGCCGTCCTGCGCGGCGTGGCCTACGTGCCCGAGGTGCAGAGCGAGTCCGCCGAGTCCGGCGAGGCTCCGGTCGAGGTGAAGGAAAAGGCCGACTTCAACGACTTCTCCACGGGAGAGATTGCCTACGCCTACTGCACCGAGTTCATCTGCGGGCGAGACAACCCCAAGGACCCGGATGAGCTCAGGAGCTTTTTGCAGACGCTCGGCGACTGTGTCGTGGTCGTGGACGACGACGAGATAATCAAGGTCCACGTGCATACAAACGTCCCCGGCACCGTTCTCACCGAAGCGCTGACCTACGGCCCGCTGCTCAAGGTCAAGATTGAGAACATGCGCGAGCAGCACAGCGAAATGGCCGGAGGCGAGGCCGCCCAGGCCGAGCATCATCCCGCCGAGAGCGCCGCGAGCGCCGAACCTGAGTTTGCCCCGGCTGGGAAACCCTACGGCGCCGTTGCGGTCTGCGCCGGCGAGGGTCTGGTCGAGCTCTTCCGCGGGCGGGGCGTCGACCGCATAGTCACCGGCGGTCAGACGATGAACCCCTCCACCGAGGACATACTCAACGAGATAAACCGCACCCCGGCCGAGACCGTTTTTGTGTTCCCGAACAACAAGAACATACAGATGGCCGCGGAGCAGTGCGTCCCGCTCACCGAAAAACAGGTCGTGGTCATCCCGACCAAGACCGTTCCCCAGGGCATCAGCGCCATGCTCATGATGGACGAGTCGGCCCCGGTCGACGAGCTGCGCGAGAACATGCTCGAAGCCGCCGAAGGCGTGCACACCGCCCTTGTGACATACGCGGCGCGCGACAGCGAGTACGACGGCTTTGAGATACACGCCGGCGAGTACCTCGCGCTCATGGACGGCGCGCTGCTGGGCAGCTATAACGAGCTTGACAAGCTCTTCGACGCACTGTGCGTCACGGCTGAGGACTACTCCCCCGCCGTCATCAGCGTCTACTACGGCGAGGACGTCAGCGACGCCGACGCCGAGAGCGCGGGCGAGGTCTTTGCCGAGCGCTTCCCCGACGCCGAACTCTCCGTCGTAAACGGGGGCCAGCCCGTCTACTACTACATGGTATCGATTGAATAAACAGCAGCAAAAGCGCCCGCCCGGAGTTTTTTCCGGGCGGGCGTTAATTTTTCCCCGGGCGATGCTGCACCCGCCCTCTCGCGGGAGCGGGAATTCGCCGGTGGGGCGGCGAAAAGGCCGGGCATGTTTGGCATGCCCGGCCCTTTGATTCGCGTTTTTACGCCTCCATGAAGCGCATGAGCATCGCCGCGCACTGTGCGCGGGTGGCGGTGCCCTGGGGAAGCAGTGTCG
>CAYXVA010000260.1:0-2678 GCA_964467975.1 uncultured Oscillospiraceae bacterium
TTATCTGATAAAAGAAAGCGCCCCCGGCATAAACATTGAAACGTTTGAATAAAGCAAAAAGCAAATAAAGTCGGCGCCGCCCCGGAATGCCGGGGCGGCGTTAGTTTTTTCAGCTGTCTTGCAGCTCGGGAAAGTATTCGGAGAAGAGCTTGACCGCCTCATTGTTTAACCGGCGGACATAGCTTTCGTAGCTTGAGAGCAGCTCGCGGCCCTTGTCGGTAAGATGGCTGCGCCCGCCGCGGCGGCCGCCCTGCATGCGCTCGACCACGACGTAGCCCAGCTCGCGCTCAAGCCGGTTTATCAAGTTCCAGCCGGAGCTGTACGAGAGCTGCATGCGCTGGCAGGCGAGACGCACCGAGCTCGTCTCGTCCGTGAGCGAGAGCAGCATTGCCACGCGCGAATCGAGAAATTTGCGCTCGCGCGCAACGCTCAGCTCCAATATTGGCCTGAAGAGCTGGCTGTTGTGTAGCTTCAAAAGCCCGTCATAGTCCTCCGGCGTGTCCGCGTCGAGCAGTATGCCCGGGTCGTCCACCTCCACGAGCTTCATGGGTATGCCGCAGCGCTCAAGCGCGCCCTTCATCCCGCCCTCTCCGGAGTCCGTGAGCACGCGGTCGATGACTTCGGCCGACATTAGTATCGGGTGTCCGCGCTCCCCGTTGCACACGGGACAGGCCAAATCAGCGCCGCACTCGAGCAGCGTATGCACCGTCGCCGCCGTAAAGAGCGGCACGTCCACCGGCGTGAAGAACACCTTGTCGCACTTGTCGCGCAGGTATTCAAGGCCGATTTTCACCGAGTCGAACATCTCGGTGTGCGCGTAATCGTTGTTGTGCAGGAAAATGAGCCGCTCTTTGGCAAGATGCCGCTCAAGCTCCTCGGCGTTGCAGCCCGTCACCACCACAATCTTGCCCGCGCCGCCCTGACGCAGCGTGGCAGTTACGCGCTGCGCTATGGATATTGTTCCTATGCTGAGCATGGGCTTAAAGCCGCCCATTCTCGACGACATACCGGCCGCCGCGACAACGGCTCCTACTTCCATGTCTGTGGCCTCCCAATCCTGACATACCTTATAGATAAAGAGTGCAAATTTTGTGCGAATTGCTGTATAAAGCGAATTACATTTTTTATAGTTTGACCTTGTTGCACAACTATAGTAGAATGCAAATGCACATATGTAATTTGTTAACTGCCGCCATGCCCGCCGCAGGGGTCGGAATTCGGACCGCCTCCGGTGAGGTTGCGGAGTTTGCTCACACCGGCCGTGGAATAGAAAACCAGCTGGGTGCTCTCGCCATGCGCGTCCTCGGCGGCGAGGCGCAGGCAGTTGGCGTTCTCATAATAATCGATAGGCAGTGTGCGCCTGAACGTCTGCCCTGTGGCGGCGTCAGTCACCTCTATTGTGACTTCACTGGCACGTATTTCCTTCAATTTTCCGGAATCCATATACAGCTCTCCTTTCGGCGTGCGGCCTTGTGCTGCACGATTTAATATAACATAAATTATTGGCGATTTAAAGGGGTAATTTGCGCGCACAGGCGCTTTTGCATCTATAAAACTACAATTTTGAGGAAAGAAGGAGGAGACCGCATGATAAAGAAGGTTCTTATCATCAACGGAGTGGAGCGCACGCTCGTACTGGAGGGCAATGAGACGCTTGCCAAGGTGCTGCGCGACCGCCTGCTGCTGACCGGATGTAAGATAGGCTGCGGCGAGGGCCACTGTGGCGCGTGCAACGTCATAGTCGACGGCAAGGTCACCCGCTCGTGCATCACGAAGGTCACGAAGCTCAGAGACTACGCGGAGATAACCACCATCGAGGGCATAGGCACGGTAGACAATCTGCACCCGCTGCAGGTGGCGTGGATGGCCTACGGCTGCGCGCAGTGCGGCTTCTGCTCCCCGGGCTTCATCGTCAGCGCGAAGGTGCTGCTCGAGCAGAACCCGAACCCGACACGGGAGGAAGTCCGCGACTGGTTCAACCGCAACCGCAACCTTTGCCGCTGCACCGGCTATAAGCCGCTCATTGACGCCACTATGGCCGCCGCGGCCGTCCTGCGCGGCGAGATGAGCAAGGAGGACCTGCTCTTCAAGCCCACCGACAACGTGATAACCGGCACCGCCTACGCCCGTCCGAGCGCGGCTATGAAGGTCACCGGCACCTGGGACTTCGGCGCCGACCAGGCGCTGCGCATGCCGGAGAGCACGCTGCGTCTCGCGCTCGTCCAGGCCGAGGTCAGCCACGCCAACATTAAGGGCGTCGACACCTCCGAGGCCGAGAAGATGCCCGGCGTCTTTAAGGTCATCACGGCCAAGGACGTCCCCGGCAAAAACCGCATAAACGGCCTTGTCATGCTGCCGTACAACAACAAGTGCGACGGCTGGGACCGCCCGATACTCTGCGATGAGAAGGTGTTCCAGTACGGCGACGCCATCGCCATCGTCGCGGCCGACACCGAAGAGCACGCCCGCGAGGCCGCAAAGAACGTCAAGGTCGACCTCGAGGTCCTGCCCGCGTACATGAGCGCGCCCGAGGCCCTTGCTCCCGACGCGATAGAGATACACCCCGGCACGCCCAACGCCTACTACGAGACGAACTGCATCAAGGGCCCGGACTTCGACTTTGACAGCGCGCCGAACGTGGTCGAGGTCGAGAGCTACTGTTCGCGCCAGCCGCACCT
>CAYXVA010000261.1:0-2664 GCA_964467975.1 uncultured Oscillospiraceae bacterium
CAAAACGCTTTTTTTTTTTTTTTTTTTTTTGTGACATTAGAGTACCATTTTCCTTCCCTGGCGGGAAGGAAAATGGGCGTACGCCCATTGCAATTATCAGAGCTATTATATCACAGCTTAGAGCCCGTGAAAAGTGCGAGTTAGGGGATTTAGTTTACATAATAAATTATTACGTCGCCTTCATTTCCCCACGCAGAAGCGAGAAAAAATCCTGTCAGTCACGTCGTCGGTGACGCTCCGGCCGTTGAGTTCGCCGAGGGCGCGGCGGGCCTCCTCGGCCTCGGTCAGCACGGCGTCGGGGGTGACGCCCTCGAGCATGGCGTCGCGCGCACTCCGCAGCGAGGTCAGCGCCCGGCCCACCGCGTCCGCCTGGCGCGCGTTCGTGAGTATCTCCCCCGCCGGGGCCTCCGGCGCGGGGAACAGAGCGCGCACCGCCTCCGCGAGCGAGTCGAGCCCGCAGAGCGTCCTGGCGCTCAGGTGTACAACGCGCGCAAAGCACTCCGGCAGCCGCGCCGCGTCCAGCCGCTGCGGCAAATCCGACTTGTTCACGACGGCGATCGCCCGCTTCGCCCGCCCGGCCACGGCCAGCGTCTCCGAGTCCGCCTCGCCGAGCGGCTCGGAGCCGTCGAACATGGCTATGACAAGGTCCGAGTTCTCCGCCGCCTGCAGCGCCCGGCGCACACCCAGCCGCTCGACCTCGCCTCCGGCCTCGCGCAGCCCGGCGGTGTCCGTCAGCCGCAGCAGCACCCCGCCGAGCACAGCCTTTTCCTCTATCGTGTCGCGCGTCGTGCCCGGCTCGTTCGTGACAATCGCGCGCTCGTAGCCCAGAAGCGCGTTCATGAGCGAGCTCTTGCCCACGTTAGGCCGCCCTATAAGCGACACGCGCACGCCCTCGCGCAGCACCCGCCCGCGCTCGAACGTGGCCGCGAGCGCGTCGAGCTGAGTGATAGACGCGTCGAGCCGCTGCGCGTAGTCGGCGAGCTCGAAGGGCTCGATGTCCTCGTCAGGGTAGTCGAGCGCGGCGGAAAAGTGCGCGGCTATGTCCGTGAGCAGGTCGTACACCGCGTCGGTTTTGCGCGTCACCGCGCCGGAGAGCTGCCCGGCCGCGTTCTCCGCCGCCGCCGCGCTCTCGGCCTCGATGATGTCTATGACCGCCTCGGCCTCGGTCAGGTCCATTCGCCCGTTCAAAAATGCGCGCTTTGTGAACTCGCCGGGCCCGGCCTGACGCGCGCCGAGCCGGAAGAGCGCGCTGAGCGCCTCGGCAAGCACGACCGGCGAGCCGTGGCACTGCAATTCCGCCGTGTCCTCGCCGGTGTACGAGTGCGGCGCGCGGCTTATCGTACACAGGCAGTAGTCGAGCACGCCCCCGTCCGCGCCTTTGAGCGCGCCGTAGACCAGCTTGCGGCTGGCATGCGCGCTCATGGCCTTCCCGTCCGCGGGCTCGAAGAGCGCGTCCATGAGCGCGAGCGAGTCCGGCCCGGAGACGCGCACTATCCCAATCGCGGACACGGCTGAGCCCGTCGCGATAGCAGCTATGGTGTCCATGTTCTCACCTCTCAAAAGTCTTGCCGCCCGGCGGCTATCTCGTGGATTATCTCGGAAAACTCCCCCGAGCGCACCTCCAACAGCCCGTGCGTCATGTCCTCCATGACATACAGCCGCTTGTCCGGCGCGTCGACGGCGTCGAAGTACTCGAGCGCCAAATCTACGTTCGTCTGGTAGTCGCGCTCGCCGAGTATGTTGTAAAACGGTATTTCATAGCCCGTCTCGCCCCAAAGCGAGAGCGAGGCGAACTCGTCGGACAAGAGCAGCTCCGTGTACGCGCTGCCGCCGGTCAGATACTGTGCCCAGTCGGCGAGGCTGTAGTATGGGTTGAATACGGCCGCCGCAGCGAGGCAGTAGTCGCGCCCGCTCTCGAACATGCCATAGCCGTAGCGCTCCAAAAGCGCGTTGCGCGCGGCGTAGTGCTCCATCGTCGGCTCGTCCGGGCTCAACTGTGCGACGAGCGTCTCTCCCTCCGGGTCGCCCTCGGCCCAGGCCGCGGCGGCCTCGGCGAGCAGGCGCTCATTTTCGCGCATGTCCACGAGCTGGCCCGTGCCAATGAAGCACTCGTAATACTCCGGCCGCTCGAGCGCCATGCGGCAGCCGAGATAGCTGCCCCAGGAGTGGCCAAGGAGCGTTATCTTGTCCGCGCGTCCAGGTACTCGAGCAGGAATGCGCTCAACGCAATGCCGTCGTCGACGAGCTGAGAGCAGCTCAGTTCCTCAGCGCCCTCCCCGGCGCTCTTGCCGCAGGCGCGCTGGTCCCAGGTCACGACGGTGTAGACGTCGGCCCACTTGCGCGTTATAACATAGTCGAACATGCTTGTCGCGCTGCCCGGCCCGCCGTGCAGGTAGAGCAGTACGGGGTTATCCGCGTCCTCGCCGTAAATGCTTATCCACTGCCGAGCACCGTTGAGGTCGACGTAAAGCTCCTCGTTTATCCCGTTGGGCGGCGTGCGGCTGTTCACCGCCGCATCCACGGCGCGCGCAACGAAGAAGCAGGCGAGCAGCGCCGCCGCGGCGATCATGACGGCGAGCAGGGTTCTCAGAGCTTTCCTCGGACGTGTTTGTTCCATGTTTCCCTCTCTTTCCGCCAAAAAGGCCCCCGCACATGCGAGGGCCT
>CAYXVA010000262.1:0-2653 GCA_964467975.1 uncultured Oscillospiraceae bacterium
GGGCAATTATGCCGTCAGACACCTCGGGGACGAGCAGCCTTGCCGTCTCGGCGTCGCAGACGTCGCTCAGCGCGGCCCAGTCGCCGTAGGAGCACAGCCGGTCGGCGCCGCGCGCGCGGGCGTAGGCAGTGGCTATGGGTGAGAGGTCGCCCTCGGCGAAGAACACGCGCCTGTCCTCGTCGCTGAGGGGGCTCGCAATCGCCGCGCCCGCCGGGGACACGTGCTTGAAACTCGCCGCGGAGGGCTTGCCTGTGGCGCGCTTGAGTGCCCGCACGAGCTGCCAGGAGTTGAGCGCGTCCATGAAGTTGATATAGCCCGGGCGGCCGTTCATGACCTCGACGGGCAGCTCGCCGCCGTCGGCCATGAAGATGCGCGCCGGCTTCTGGTTAGGGTTGCAGCCGTACTTGAGTTCTATCTCTTTCATTCACGCTTCCTCCCCGTACTTGTTGATTATAACCTCGTCCCCGTCCACGCAAACATAGAGCGAGACGCGGTTTGCCGAGTCGAGCGCGGCCCAGAGCTTCTCCGCGAGCTCTGCAGCGGCCAGCTCGGGCACTTCCACGGCCACCGGCTCGCCGGAAAAGCTCGGCAGCGGGGAGCCGAAGCCCTCGTAGGTGCTTATGAAATGTCCCATCCCGGGCACGGCCCTTCCGTACTCAAAGAAGAAGCGCTGGCAGGGCTCTCCCTGGCCCGGCGTCGCTTTGAGTATGGAGAGCTTATAGCTTCCGTCAGGGCTGACTATACCTGATATGCGCGGCGTGTAATTCGGTGCGTCAGGCTCGAAGGTGCGCATGCGCAGCGCCGCGGCGAACGTCCTGCCCACGGACATGTTGTCGCGCAGCGTGTCGGTCTGGTCGCCGTTTGTAACGACGAGGCCGCGGCCCACGCGGCGCACGGGGTGGTAGATGATAAGGCTCGGGTCGGTCATTTTGCTCTCGTCATACGCCTTTGTGCGGATGCCGTCCTCAGTCTTTTCAAAGACGCGGTTGCGGCTGTTTTCGCTCCGGCCCATGATGAAGTACGCCACGGCGCTCTTGCCCGAGGGCGTCGCGCCGAGCATTATGCCGCGCCCCGGATAGGGGCGCTCTGCGAGGTATGCAAACAGATCAGTCAATTCACTTGCTCCCTTCCAGCTTTGCCGCGACGGCCTCCGCGGCCTCGGGCAGTATTATCCACTCCGCCTGCTCCATGACGCGCTTTTGCAAACTCTCCGGCGTGTCGCCGGGCTGGACCTCCACGGCACGCTGGGCGATTATCTCCCCGCCGTCGGGGATCTCGTTCACAAAGTGCACCGTCGCACCCGTGACCTTGACCCCGCGTGAGAGCGCGGCCTCGTGCACGTGCAATCCGTAAAAGCCCGCGCCGCAGAAGCTCGGAATCAGGCTCGGGTGGATGTTTATCATTCTCCCGGCCCAGCGCCGCGTGAAGCCCTCGCTGAGTATGCGCAGAAAGCCCGCGAGGACAACGAGGCCAATGCCCTCTTCGTCCAAAAGCGCGTTCAAGCGCTCCTCAAAGCCGTCCTTCCCCACGTACTCCGCGCGTATGCCCGCTGCCCTCGCGCGCTCGAGCGCGTATGCGTTCGCGTTGTTGCTCACGACGAGCGAAAGCGCGACGTGTGGCATTTCGCCGCGCGCGGACGAATCAATCAGCGCCTGGAGGTTCGTGCCTCCGCCGGAGACGAGCACCGCCGTTTTCAGCATAGCTCTACCGCCCCGTCGGCGGCCTTCGCTATCTCGCCGCAGACGTATGCGTCCGCCGCGCCATTGGCAGCGAGCGCCGAGAGCGCCGCGTCGGCGTCCTCTTTCGCCACGACGGCGCACATGCCGACGCCCATGTTGAACGTGTTGTACATGTCGCGCTCGGGGATATTGCCCTCGCGCGCGAGGATATCAAAGATAGGCGGGGTCTTGAGCGCGGCCTTCTCGATACGCGCGCACAGCCCGTCAGGTATCGAGCGCGGGACGTTCTCGTAGAAGCCGCCGCCGGTGATGTGGCTGAGCGCACGCACTTTCGCGGCCTTGAGCATCGCCAGCACGGGCTTTACGTATATCCGCGTCGGCGTGAGCAGCGTCTCGCCGAGAGTGCCGGAGAGCTCAGCATAGCGCTTAGTGAGCGCGCCGTTTTCCACGTCGAACACACGCCTCACGAGGGAGAACCCGTTGGAGTGCACGCCGCTCGAGGGAATCGCGATAACCACGTCGCCCTCGGTCATAGTCGTGTTGTCGAGTATCTTCGCCTTGTCCACTATGCCGACGGCAAAGCCCGCGAGGTCGTACTCGCTCTCGCCGTAGAAGCCGGGCATCTCGGCGGTCTCGCCGCCTATGAGCGCCGCGCCGGACTGCACGCAGCCCTCGGCCACGCCGGAGACTATGTCCGCTATGCGCTCGGGCACGTTCTTGCCGCAGGCGATATAGTCGAGGAAAAAGAGCGGCGCTGCCCCGCAGCAAATGACGTCGTTCACGCACATGGCGACGCAGTCTATGCCCACGGTGTCGTGCTTGTCCATGAGGAAGGCAATCTTCAGCTTGGTGCCCACGCCGTCGGTGCCGGAGACGAGCACGGGCTCGCCCATGCCGGCGAGGTCGGGCTTAAAGAGCCCGCCGAAGCCGCCGAGGCCGCCCAGGACGCCGGGGGTATTCGTGCGCTGTACGTG
>CAYXVA010000263.1:0-2598 GCA_964467975.1 uncultured Oscillospiraceae bacterium
GGTTCATAGTAAACTCAGTGTAGTTCGGGTCATTGCCAACATAGATTGTCACGCTGTCGACTGTCGGCGTGGGCGTCGGGGTCGGAGTCGGCGTGGGCGTCGGGGTTGGCGCCGAGGAATCGACAGGCGGAGCCGTCACCGAGCTGCCGTCCTGAGTCGAGCCGTTGAGGCTGATGCTGACCAGGACTACAACGGCGAGTATGACGGCGAGCAGAAGTATGCCGCCGAAAACAAGCTGCCACCGGGCGTTGCTCGCGGCGCGCTCGCCCGCCGGGGTGGCGGGGTCGGTGCTGGCGCTGGTCGCGGGGACGCGGTCGCTCTGTTTTACGCGGCGCGTGCCGCAGTACGGGCATCTGCCGCGCAGCCCGGAGTATTGCCGGCCGCAGCGGCGGCAGGTCACACGTGGAATGAAACTCATATGAGCCCCTCCGTTCATGGAAAGAGTAATTTTGTGCCGTTACACGGTCTGTGCATAAAAAGCTAACATAATATTACTCTTTTTCGGGCAATTCGTCAAGCCTATACCAGTTCTATTTTGACTTCCCGCCCCATTTTGGCGTCTACAAAGACATAAAGGCGCTCGCCGTCCCCATTTGAACATGCAAATTCCCAGCACAGCGCCTCGTCTCCCCCATCCGAGCGCGTGAGCACCAGCCGTGCGCCGTCGACTGTCAGCGCGCTGTTTATGGCGCCCGCCGCCTCGTCCTGGCTGACATCCGCCTCGAGCGCCGCTCGCGAGCCGTGATACAAAACGTAATTCGCCGCGTTGTACGCACACACCTCGCCCGTAGCGGCGTCGACGGAGACTGAGATAGTGTCCGGAAGGAGCAAAACGCCGTTTTCCACCGGCGCGAAGGTGAAGGCGTACGCCCCCGGCTGCTCGGCGGACTCTATCGCCGTAAAGTCGGCCGCAAAGCGCGAAGCGAGGAATTCCTCCACCGTGCGCTCGGCCTCCTCGGCGGAGACAGCGCGCTCCCCGCCGGAGCAGCCGCCCGTGACGGCGGTCACGATACCGCCCTGCTGCGTCACGGACACCCAGCGCGTCTCGTCGCCGTCCGTGAGCTCAAAGCCGTAGCACGGCACAGCGCCCTGCGAAAGCCCCGTGGATTTGAGCGCCGTTCGCGCCACGCCGAGGAAATCGGCGGCATTTTTCAGCGCCGTCGCCTCGTCCACGTCCTCGAGCCCGTCCAGGAGCGCGGCCGAGCCGTCGGTGTAGGAGTATATGCCGTCGTAGTCAAGCTGCGGGAAGTCGTCGAGCGCCGCGTCGAGCTTCAAGAGCGCGCTGCCAACCGTGCCGTCCGCATCCGCAAGCGTCGCGCCGTAGTCGTCGAGCGTGAGGTCGCCCGCGTCCAGCGCGGCAAATATGCCGCCGGTCTCAAGCGAGATGCCCGACACCGCGCTGCTCAGCGCGAGCAGCGTCTCGCGCTCGGCGTCGGTGAGGCTGCGGCCCGAGGCGGTCTCTTTTGAGAGGTAGAGCGCATAGTCGCCCGCGCCGTTTAAATACTGCGAGATCAGCTCAAGCTCCTGCGTCGAGCCGGGCAGGCTTGCCAGCGCCGTCACCGCCGACGCCGCGTTTGCCGCCGCCTTGGCGCAGAGCGTGGCCTGGAGCGCGCTGTCCGTGGCGTAACAGGTCTCGCGCATGGTCTTGTCGAGCCTCGCAACAGCGCCCGTAAACTCGCCCATAGCACCGCCGCCATACGCCGACCCGGCGTACTGCGCGTTTTCCAGGCGCGAGTCCAGCGTCCACGCGTAGATGCCCACGCCGATGATAAGCGCGGCCATTATTCCGAATATCGTAAATGCAAGCGATTTCTTCATATAAAAACACCTCCGGTGATAGTGTGACCGGAGGCGTCAAAATTTTTGCTGGTAATTTTGTTATTTGCTCACGCGAGCTTGGCGAGCGCGATATCAATGCGCCGGAGCGCCTCTTCCCTGCCGAGTATGCGCGTTATCTCAACCGCGCCGCCCGGCGTGACCTGCGTGCCGGAGACGGCGATACGCTCCGGCCACATGACCGCGGCGTTTTTGACGCCCTCGGCCTCGGCTATCCCCTTCATGGCCCTGAGTATGGCCTCGTCGCTCCACTCACACGCTTCAAGCGCCGCGCGGCAGAGCGCGAGGTACTTGGCGCTAGACTCGAGCGTGCTCTTGCTCTTTTTGTTGACGAAGAGCTCCGCGTCGTACTCGGGCAGCTTATCGAAGAAGCCGAGCTTGCCGGGTATCTCGGTGAGCACTTCCGTGCGCTGCTGCAAGAGAGCGGCAATTGCGGCGGGGTTTATCGCGGGGTCCTTCACAGCCTCGCGGATATACGGCTCGGCGGCCGCGGCGAAGTCGGCGGGGCTCATCGCGCGGATGTACTCTGCGTTGAAGTGGCACAGCTTTTCGATGTCGAAGATGGCCGGACTCTTGCTCAGGCCCTTCGTATCGAAAATCTCCTCGAGCTCGCCGAGCGAGTAAATCTCCCTCTCGCCTCCGGGCGACCAGCCAAGCAGCGCGACGTAGTTGACTATGGCGGGCGTGAGGTAGCCCTGCTCCTTCAAGTCCTCGTAGCTCGGGTCGCCATGACGCTTGCTCATCTTGTTGTGCGCGTCGCGC
>CAYXVA010000264.1:0-2564 GCA_964467975.1 uncultured Oscillospiraceae bacterium
TATCGCACTTCTTCCCTCTTTGTGCAACTATTATTTTTCAAACAAGGCCTAAGCGATAGCTGAAACCCGAACTCCGGCGCACCATATCGTACCGACACGCACCAAAGGCGCTTTTCTTTCGGGGTCCGGGACGCTTTCTTTGTGCAAGGAACAAAGAAAGCGCCCCGGAAATATTTCGTGCAGCGAGTGGGAAATCATCGTCAGCACTCCTATTTTATCACCGGTTCCAAGTTGTCAAAAACCGGGTCGTCGAAGAACTCGCGCAGGCTTATCTCCAGGCCGTCGCACAGCTTCTGTATGGACACGACGCCGGGATTTTGGCTTTTCTCGCCCAGCATGCTGTAAATGGTCGAAGGCGCAATACCGCAGCGGTTCGCGAGCGCGTTTATCGCCATGTCACGCTCGGCACACAGCGCCTGTATCCTGCGCGAAACTGCCTCCTTCGCGGTCATTTTACCGCCCCATCCGGCACATACTCAACAATATCGCCGAGTTTGCAGTCGAGTATCTTGCACAACGCGTCGAGGGTATTCGTGGAAACGGACTCCCCGGCCTTCAGGCGCCGGATTGTTGAGCTGCTGATGCCGCCCTTCACCTGGAGCGTATATGTACTCGCCCCACGGCGCTCCATTGTCGCCCAAAGCGGCGAATAGGAAATCATCAACAGCCCTCCTTTCACACTTTACATATCTCTATTATTGCCTATAATAGAGACAGAACGTGATAGGCAATATTGCCTATAGAGAGGAGGTGCTCACATGTCTGCAAGCTATGAAAAACTCTACTACTATCTCTTCAACCGCATCACCGACGCGCTGCGGGAGTTGGACGCCGGGAGGGGCGAGGAGGCGAGGGACGCGCTCATTTCGGCTCAGGTGTGCGCGGAGGCGATGTTTATTGAGGAAAACGGCGGCGAAGAGGCTGTTTTGCATTGACAAAGGCGCTTATTTGTGATAATCTACCGTAGCACGCCCACGTGCCGGGTTTCGGCGGTTCCTTTCCCACCGCGACTCAGCCGCCGGGCAGATAAAGCCAGAAAGGAATGATTCAGCAATGATCACCAAGGACCAGAAAACCGCAGTCATCGCTGCCAACGCCACCCACGAGGGCGACACCGGCTCTCCGGAGGTCCAGGTCGCCATCCTCACCGAGCGTATCCGTCAGCTCACCGAGCACCTCAAGCAGCATCCGAAGGACAAGCACAGCCGTCTTGGCATGTACAAGATGGTTGGCAAGCGCCGCCGTCTGCTCGACTACCTGATGCGCAAGGACATCGAGCGCTACCGCGCTCTCATTGCCAAGCTGGGCATCCGCAAGTAATTGCGCGCCTTTTGGCGTTTCCGAAGGGAATGAAGGATTTTTCGGGGGACAAGTGGATAGCACGTGTCCCCCGTTTGTTTTCCTTCGGAAAATAAAGAGTGAATAGTTAATAGTGAAAAGTTAAGGTGCGGCTCCGCCGCAATTGAAATTGGTTTTTGAATTGAAAATTCAAAAACACCTCAACTCTTCACTATTCACTAAATCATCGCGGGGCCGCCTTAGTATTTGATAAGACGCTCAGCGCGCTGTGCGCCTTATCAAGTGCTATGGCCAAGCTCCGCCCGTAAAATCAGACAGCTGAAAGGAGCCGAACAAATGATTATCAAGCACAAAGAGTTCCCCAACAAGCGCGTGTACGAGATAGACTACTGTGGCCGCCCGCTGCGCATGGAGATAGGCCGTATGTGCGAGCTCGCCAACGCCGCCGTGCTGACCCAGTACGGCGAGACCACCGTGCTCGTCGCCGTGACCGCCTCCCCGCGCCCGCGCGACGGGATTGACTATTTCCCGCTCAGCGTCGACTTCAACGAGAAGCTCTACGCCGTGGGCCGCATCCCCGGCAGCTTCATGCGCCGTGAGGGCCGCCCGAGCCTGCCCGCCGTGCTGGCGAGCCGCCTTATCGACCGCCCGATGCGCCCGCTCTTCCCGAGCGACCTCAGGAACGACGTCGCGATTCAGTGCGAGGTGCTCTCTGTCGACCGCGACTGCTCCCCCGAGATAACCGCCATGATTGGCGCTTCCGCCGCCGTGGCCATCTCCGACATCCCCTGGAACGGCCCTATCGCCGGCATCTCCCTCGGCTGGGACGGCGAGAAGTATCTCTTCAACCCCACCAAGGCCGAGCGCGAGACCAATAAGATGACCGTCACCGTCGCCGCGACCCACAAGAAGGTCGTCATGATTGAGGCCGCCGCCGACCAGGTCCCCGAGGACGTCATGTACGAGGGGATAGTCCAGGCCCACGAGAAGGTGCAGCCCGTGCTTGACCTTATCGACAAGATGGTTCAGGAGATTGGCAAGCCCAAGTTCGAGTATGAGCACGCCGACTTCGACGAGGAGCTCTTCAACAAGATAGTCGAGTCCACTATGGACGAGGCCATGGCCGCGATGGACACCGACGACAAGAACGTCCGCGAGGAGCGCTGGAACAAGCTCATTGAGCACTGGCACGAGCTCTTCCTCGCCGACTATCCCGAGATGGACAAGTACCTCGAGGAGATCACCTACAAGTTCCAGAAGAAGAT
>CAYXVA010000265.1:0-2526 GCA_964467975.1 uncultured Oscillospiraceae bacterium
CCGAATCACAACGATTCGGGGCTTTTTTGATTATTACCAGTATTTTTTGGGCTCGAATTTTTTGAGCGTTTTTCATTTGTTAGTAACGTGTTAGTAACGGAAGCGCTTTCCGCTGCTGCAATTAGCGCGTCAACATCAGCGCTGATTCTGATATAGTTATTGACCGGCGTGGTATAGTCCGTGTGGCCTGTGATTTGCTTGCGCCGTGTGGGCAAAAAACGCAAGAGGACGGTGAAAACCATCCTTTTGCGTTTCGCTTCCTTTACAGTATTAGCGCAAGGAGCGCGGCGAGCGCGGCAAGCGCGCCGACAATTATCGTCAGGCACCTGGCGCCGTACGGCCTGCGCCGTCTGGGCGGCGGGGGCGGCGGCCTGTGTCCGGGCCCTCCCGGCCCTCTGCGCGGGCCTCCCGGACCCGGGCCGGGGCCGGGACCAGGTCCTCTTCCTCGTGGCATAATGTGTCCTCCTTCCGTTAATTAGCAATAATTAATTTTATCAGCTTTTTTGAAAAATGACAACCGTCAAATGTGCCCGCCGTGCCGCGCTGAGGCGGGTTGATGATTTGGCCGGGGTCTGTTATAATAACGCCACGAAAGGCGGGATGTGTGTGTACAAAGTATTTGAGCTGTGCCGGGCGGACGAGCTCTCGCCCTACAAGACGTTTGAGTGCGGGCAGTGCTTCCGCTGGAACGACGACGGGAGCGGAGGCTACTCCGGCGTGGCGTCCGGCCGCGCGGCGAGAGTGTTCACAAGCGCAGACGCGGCGTGCGTCGAGTGCGAAGAGGCCGACCTCGGCTTCTGGCGCGAGTACCTCGACATGGACACGGACTACGCCTCGGCGCGCGAGAGCGTCATGGTTGGCGATTACCTCACCGAGTGTGCCGAGTACGGCCGGGGCATACGCATACTCCGTCAGGACAAGTGGGAGGCACTGTGCTCGTTTATAATCTCGCAGTGCAACAACATTCCACGGATAAAGAGCATTGTTGAAAAACTCTGCGGCCTCTTCGGCGAGGAATTCGACACGCCGTGGGGCGCCAAGCACGCCTTCCCGGGGGCGGGACGCATAGCCCGGCTCGAGGAGCCGGAGCTCGCGCCGCTCAGGGCAGGCTACCGCGCCGCGTACATAATAAACGCCGCCCGCGCAGTGGACTCGGGCGATATCGACCTGGACTACGCCGCGGCACTCAACGGCGACGAGGCGCGCAAATACCTGAAAACCCTCAACGGTGTCGGCGACAAGGTCGCCAACTGCGCCGTGCTCTTCGGGCTGCACCGGCTCGACGCCTTCCCGGTGGACGTGTGGATAAAGCGCGCGCTCAAAGAGCACATGCCGCCTGATTTCGACCCGAAAAGCCTCGGCGAATACGCCGGGCTCGCGCAGCAGTACATGTTCTTCCACGCGCGGGAGACCAGTAAGAGCCAGTGAGTGCGACGAGGCGTTCACACAATATCCATTGACTTGTACGCCAACTATGATAAAATAATCTGAATAGACCCAGCGAGAGAGACCTGATAAAAATATATTACGGGGGTGCGTGACATATGGACATAACACACAGCTACAAGGAGCGCATAGTGGGAGAGGGACTGACGTTCGACGACGTTCTGCTCGTCCCGGCTGAGAGCAATGTGCTGCCGCCGGACGTAGATCTCTCCACCAACCTGACGAAGAAGATTAAGCTCAACATTCCCATCATGAGCGCCGCAATGGACACGGTCACCGAGTACCGCATGGCGATTGCAATCGCGCGTGAGGGCGGTATAGGCGTCATACACAAGAGCATGCCCATAGACATGCAGGCCGAGCAGGTCGACATGGTCAAGCGCAGCGAAAACGGCGTCATTACGAACCCGTTCTACCTCGGCCCCGACAACACGCTCGGCGAGGCCGATGCGCTCATGGGCAAGTACCGCATCTCCGGCGTGCCGATTGTGGACAAGGACGGCAAGCTGATAGGCATAATAACCAACCGCGACATGAAGTTCGAAGAGGACATGACCCGCCCGATACGCGACGTCATGACCGGCGAGGGCCTTGTCACCGGGCGCGAGGGCACCACTCTCGAGGAGGCTAAAGAGATACTCCGCCGCCACAAGATTGAGAAGCTGCCTATCGTCGACGAGAACTTCAAGCTCAAGGGCCTTATCACGATAAAGGACATTGAGAAGGTCGTCAAGTACCCCAATAGCGCCAAGGACTCCCACGGCCGGCTGCTCTGCGCCGCCGCGATAGGCGTCACCAACGACATACTCGACCGCGCGGGCGCGCTGGTCGCCGCGGGCGTCGACGCGTTGGTGCTCGACTCGGCGCACGGCCACAGCGCCAACATCATGCGCTGCGTCTCTCTGGTCAAGGAGCACTTCCCCGACGTCGGCCTTATCGCGGGCAACGTCGCCACGGCCGAGGGCACCGAGGCGCTGATAAAGGCGGGCGCGGACTGCGTCAAGGTCGGCATAGGCCCCGGCTCCATCTGCACCACCCGCGTCGTCTCCGGCATAGGCGTGCCGCAGGTCACCGCCATCA
>CAYXVA010000266.1:0-2113 GCA_964467975.1 uncultured Oscillospiraceae bacterium
AGCGTCGTCTTGCCCGAGCCGGAGACGCCTGTGACGACGGTGAGCCGGCCGCGGGGTATGTCCACCTCAAGCGGCTTTACCGTGTGTATGGGCCCGGTGGAGAGGTGTATACGACCCAGGGCGAAGAGCTCGCTCTTGTCCGCGTGAGGGCGGAGCGGGCCGTCGTCGGCCTTGGCGAGGAAGGGACCAATACGCGAGGCCGGGCTTTTCGCAATCTCCGCGACCGTGCCCTGGGCAATCACGCGCCCGCCGCTCGCACCCGCGCCGGGGCCCATCTCGATTATCCAGTCGCTCTCGCCGAGTATCTGCGTGTCGTGGTCGACCAGCACAACGCTGTTGCCGTCGGCAATCAGGTCGCGCATGACGCCGGTGAGGCCGGTTATGTTCGTCGGGTGCAGGCCGATGCTCGGCTCGTCGAGGACGTACAGCACGCCCGTCGTGCGGTTGCGCACGGCGCGCGCAAGCTGCATGCGCTGCCGCTCTCCGGTGGAGAGGGTGCCAGCCGCGCGGTCGAGCGTGAGGTAGCCCAGACCCAAATCAATGAGCCGCCGAGCCGTGGCCTGGAACGCCTCGCAGATGCTCTCCGCCATCGCTCGCATCTCCTCCGGCAGCGACGCCGGCACGCCGCGCACCCACTCGACAAGCTCGGTGAGCGTCATGCGACAGGCGTCGGCGAGGTTTATCCCGCGCAAGAGCGGCGCGCGGGCGGCGTCCGAGAGACGCGTGCCGCCGCAGTCCGGGCAGGGCTCCTGACGGAGAAACTTCTCCACGCGCTTCATGCCCTGCTCGTCCTTGACCTTGCTCAGAGCGTTTTCGACCGTGTACACGGCGCTGTAGTAGGTGAAGTCGAGCTCGGAGGCCTGGTTCGTCTTGGCCGAGTGGTAGAGTATGTGGCGCTTCTCCGGCGGGCCGTCAAAGACTATGTCGCGCTCGCGCTCGGTGAGCTCGTTGAACGGCACGTTAGTACGCACGCCCATCTCGCGGCAGACGTCGACCATAATGGACCACATGAGGCTGTTCCACGGCGCGACCGCGCCTTGCTCTATGGTGAGCGTCTCGTCGGGCACGAGAGTGGAGCGGTCGACCGTCCAGACGGTGCCGGTGCCGTTGCACTTGGGGCAGGCGCCCTGGCTGTTGAAGGCCAGTTCCTCGGCGCCGGGGCCGTAGAACTCCATGCCGCACTCGGGGCAGACTATGGGCTGCATCGCGGCGACGCCGAGCGAGGACGGGGTGTAGTGTCCGTTCGGGCAGCGGTGGCTGGCCAGGCGCGAGAACATGAGCCGCAGGCTGTTTAAAAGCTCCGTGCCCGTGCCGAAGGTGGAGCGTATGCCCGGCACGCCGGGCCGCTGCCTGAGCGCAAGCGCGGCCGGGATGTACAGCACCTCGTCGACCTGGGCCTTCTCCGCCTGGGTCATGCGCCGGCGCGTGTAGGTCGAGAGCGACTCGAGATAGCGCCGCGAGCCCTCGGAGTACAGTACGCCGAGCGCGAGCGAGCTCTTCCCCGAGCCGGAGACGCCCGCAATGCCCACGAGCTTGCCCAGAGGCACGTCGACATCTACGTTTTTTAAGTTGTGGACTTTTGCGCCGCGAATGAGAATCTTGTCTGCCATACGCCCCTCCAACGCCGCCGAGGCGGGAATTCCGACGCGAAAAAGCGCCGGTAAAAGAATATTACACGCCGCGGACGTTGTCAAGCCGCGCGGGCAAGGCGAAGTTTAACACTTCGCAAACAAATTGAAAGCATTTCAAACACATCTCCGGATTATGCTTACGCCAGAAAGTGAGACATCACTGGAACCGGAGGTATTTAAAAATGCAGAAGAAAGATTTTGTAACCCTTATTATGAGTGTTGTCGGCGGGATACTCTTCGCGCTTGGCATGTGCATGGCCCTGATCCCCGAGTGGGGAGGGTTCACGCCGGGCGTAGTCGTCGGCGTGATTGGCGCGGTCATACTGCTTATCATGGTGCTCGTCCGCCGGAAGATGTCCGGCAAGAAGGCGATAGTGTTCAACGGCCGCGCGATCGGCATCACGCTGCTGGGCGTCGTGGGTGCCATCATCCTCGGTGTGGGCATGTGCCTTTAACATCATCTCTGGAGGATTATTTAGCAG
>CAYXVA010000266.1:2123-2524 GCA_964467975.1 uncultured Oscillospiraceae bacterium
GTGGGCATGTGCATGACCATGATTTGGAACATGATGGTGTCCGGAATAATCGTCGGCGTGGTCGGTATAGTGGTCCTGCTCTGCCTCATACCGGCAGTCAAGGGGCTAAAGTAATTAATAGTCTGGAGGCTTGTAACAATGAGTAAATTTGCAGACAAGAATGAAAAGATTGCGGAGGAAGTCACCTCCGGCTTCAAGAAAATAGAGGACGGCGTCGTGGGCGGCTATAAGAAGATTGAAAACGGCGCGGTCGGCGGGTATAAGAAGATCGAGACCGGCGCGGTGAACACCTTCAACGCCGTTAGCGACAAGTTCGTCGAGAAGCTCTTCACCCGCGAGGGCGAGACAGTTGAGGAGGCGAAGGAGAGGCTCGCCCAGCGTAAGTGAGTTTTTGTTTCTTT
>CAYXVA010000267.1:0-2522 GCA_964467975.1 uncultured Oscillospiraceae bacterium
CCTCGAAGTATTTCTGCTGCCTGGGGCTCCAGGCCTCGATGTCGCAGCTCTTGACCTTCAAATCCGCCAAATCGCCGGAGCAGCACTCGAGCTGGCGTACGGGGATATTGAAGCTCAGGAACAGCTCCACGCTGTAGCGCCACATCTTCTCGTACCAGTCCATGCTATCCTCGGGCTTGCAGACGACGATCATCTCCTGCTTTTCAAACTGGTGTATCCTGTACACGCCGCGCTCTTCGAGGCCGTGCGCGCCCTTCTCCTTGCGGAAGCAGGGGCTGTAGCTCGTGAGGGTCTGCGGCAGGTCCTCGCCGGCGAGTATCTGGTCCTTAAAGCGGCCTATCATGCTGTGCTCGCTCGTGCCAATGAGATACAGGTCCTCGCCCTCTATCTTGTACATCATCGCGTCCATCTCGGGGAAGCTCATGACGCCCTCGACGACGGCGCCATGTATCATGAAGGGCGGTATCACGTAGGTGAAGCCCTTTTCTATCATGAAGTCGCGCGCGCAGGCCAGCACGGCCTCGTGCAGACGCGCTATGTCGCCGAGCAGATAATAAAAGCCGTTGCCCGCGACGCGGCGCGCAGAGTCGAGGTCTATCCCGCCGAAGCTCTCCATTATCTCGGTGTGGTAGGGTATCTCGAAGTCCGGCACCTTGGCCTCGCCGAAGCGCTGCACTTCGACGTTATAGCTGTCGTCGGGGCCTATCGGCACGCTGGGGTCTATCATCTGCGGGATGCGCAGCATTATCTCGCGCACCTTCTCCTCGAGCTCGGTTTCCTGGGCCTCGAGCTCGGCGAGGCGGTCGGCCTGGGCCTTGACTTTGGCCTTTATCTCCTCGGCCTCGGCCAGCTTGCTCGGGTCCTTCTTCGCCTTGCCCATGAGAGCGCCGACCTGCTTGCTGAGCTTGTTCCGCTCGGCGCGCAGATCGCTGGCCTCGGTTATCGCGGCGCGCTGCTTCGCGTCGAGCTCTATGACCTCGTCAACCAGCGGCAACTTTTCGTCCTGGAACTTCTTTTTTATATTTCCCTTTACCAGATTGGGGTTTTCACGCACAAATTTGATGTCAAGCATGGCTTTTTCCTCTCAATCACATATTTTCAAGCGTTGCGAGCAGCTCGATAAGCCTCTCGCGGTCGTCCGCGCTGTAATACTCAAGCGTTATTTTGCCGCGCTTCCCGCGCTCGGTGAGCTGCACCTTGCGTCCAAGCGCCTTTTCAAGTCTCTTTGATACCTCAGCGGCGTAGTCCACGCGGAGTGTGCTGTCCTCATCGTCCTTCTCCGGCTTGGGCTCGCGCATGAGCTTTGCGGCCAGCTGCTCGGTGCGCCGCACGGAATAGCCGTTTGCTATCACTGTGCGAGCCGCGTCAATCTGCGTCTCTTCAGGCTTTATTCCCACCAGAGCGCGCGCATGCCCGGCAGAGAGCAGCCCCTGTTCCACAAACTGCTGCACTTCAGGCGCGAGCGTGAGCAGCCTGAGCGCGTTTGTAACGGTCGGGCGCGACTTTCCGACGCGCTTTGCTGCTTCCTCCTGCGTCATGCCGTAGTCCTCGAGCAGCTTTTTATAGCCCTGCGCCTCTTCGACGGGGTTTAAATCCTCGCGCTGGAGGTTTTCGACAAGCGCGAGCTCGGTCGCGAGCCTGTCGTCCGCCTCGATTATGCTCACAGGCACCTCACGCACCCCGGCAATTCGCGCGGCGCGCCAGCGTCGCTCGCCGGCGACAATCTGATAATAGCCTGAGTCGAGCTTTCGCACCGTTATCGGCTGCAAAATTCCGTACTCCTGTATTGACTCCGCCAGCTCCTGCAGACTTGCTTCGTCAAAGTTTGTTCTAGGCTGCGCTTCACGCGGCTCAACCCGCGAGATTGGCAGCTTTGTGACTTCCTCGCTTTCGGACCTCTCAGCCTCGCCGAAGAGCGCGTTCAGGCCGGTCCCAAGACCCTTCTTTGCCGACATGTCACTCCTCCCTCTTTATGAACTCATCCGCCAAATGTAAATATGCCCTGCTTCCGCGAGACATTCTGTCGTACTTTATGACCGGCATGCCGTGACTCGGGCTCTCAGAAATGCGCACAGCGCGCGGTATGCGCGTCTTATAGACGCTTGTTCCGAAGAATTTCTGCACTTCCTCTGCAACCTGCTCCGAGAAGTTCGTGCGCGAATCATACATTGTGAGCACTATGCCCTGAACCTCGAGCGCCGGGTTGAGCGTCCGCTTGGTCAGTTTGATTGACGTCATCAGGTCTGCGATGCCCTCCAGGGCGTAATATTCGCACTGCACCGGTATTAGCACGCTGTCTGCCGCCGCCAGGGCATTGACTGTTAGCAGCTCAAGAGATGGCGGGCAGTCGATAAATATGTAGTCGTAGAGCTCCCGCGCCGGAGTTAGCGCTGTTTTCAGCACGTATTCTCGCGCCTCCATGTCAACTAGCTCGACCGTCGCGCCTGAGAGCTCCCGGTTTGAAGGCAATACGTCGCAGTATGCCGTGTGCGCCACGCACTCGGAGAGCGCTGTGCCGCGTA
>CAYXVA010000268.1:0-2522 GCA_964467975.1 uncultured Oscillospiraceae bacterium
TTTCGGGGTCTGGGACGCTTTCTTTGTGCAAGGAACAAAGAAAGCGCCCCAGAAAGCCGCCAAGCCGGCGGCTTCACGCCGTGGGCACGGACCGGCTGAACAGCACGGGCATATCTTCAATCCATTCCGTCGTTACCCTCACGTACACGCTCTCATCGTCGCCGGGCACGGTGTAGATCTCTCCGGCGGCGCCGAAAACGGAGACAAATTCGCAGTCGGCCGAGGGCGTCTCGCCCGTGACGTGCCGGAGTTCGCCGTAGTAGACGCTGTCCCCGGGGAGCTCGTAGGCAAGGCGCTGCCAGCGGTAGACGCGGCCGTTGACCATGACGGAGGGGTAAATCTCAGCGGCGCCCTGCAGCGTGCCACCGCGCTGGCCGGTTGCGTCGTTCGCGGGGGAGAGGACGGCTATGCATATTAGCACGGCGAGAAACAGGCAGGCCGCGACGGCGGTTGAGAGCTTGGGCCTTTTCGTTTTCATGTACGCACCTCCGTTTTTCGCTCAGTCCGGCAGCAGGCCCGCCAGCTCGAGATATTCCTCGAGGCAGAGGCCGTGCTCCATGATGTATTCCGCGGCCTCGACGCCCACATAGCGGTAGTGCCAGGGCTCCCAGATGATGTTCGTGATGTCGCTCTTGTCCTCCGGGTAGCGCTCGATGAAGCCGAACTCGGCGCAGTGCTCTATCAGCCAGGCGTATTCCGGCTGCTCGGCAAAGCCGGAGTCGAGCGTTTTGTACGAGCCGGTGACCAGGTCGACGGAGAGGCCGAGTTCGTGCTCGCTCGTGCCGGGCGGGAGCACCACGGTCGCGCCCAGGGCCTCGGCCTCCTCGCGGGAGTAGCCCTCGAGCATGAAGCGCCAGACGCGGTTTTCGTAGAGCTGCTCCTGTGTGGCGCGGCTGCGCCAGGCGCTGGTTATGGAAAGGCTCAGCCCCTCGGCGCGCGCGGCGTCGAGCATGGCCTGCAGCGCGCTTGCTGCGCGTGCGTCGAAGAGGTAGCCCTCGACAATCGCAGTCTCGACCTCGTATTCGTCCTCCATGGGGTAGTCGACGCTGGCGATGGCGAGCATCCACAGCTCGTCGGCGGAATACACGGGGAGCTGAGGCGTGGGCGAGGGCGTAGGCGCGGGAGCCTCCGGCGGCAGGGTCGGCAGCGGCGGCGCGCTGTTTTCAACCAGCGCGCCCTTGGGCGTGAGCAGCCCGGGGTTCTCGCCGAGCCAGGCGAGCTCAAACGTGAGTATGATTATGAGCACGATTATGCCGATGGACTTCCAGTTCGCCATGTTCTCCCTCTATGCTGTGGAAATTTGCGAGAGTACGAGCTCCAAATCTATAAGGATGCTTGGGGCTGTGTCTTCGTATATGTTGATGCTTGCAATGTCGTAGTAGTACATTTCGCCCGTGGAGCTCTCGACCTCCAGGCGCAAGGCGGTATCAAGCCCCTGAGCCTCGGCGTCCTCGCTCGTGTACGCCACGATGGCGGGCTCGCCCGTGAAGCCCAGCGCGAGCAGGGCGTCCTCAAGCGCCGACGACACGTGGCTCTCGGCCTGACCGGCGTAGAGCCGTGCGTTGCTGACGACGTTGGCGCTGTAATAGAGGTAGTACACGTCGAGTGTGTCGAGGTCTATGCGCATGCGTATCCAGTTGCTCCAGTCCCCGGTCCACTGGTGATAAAACTCGACGAAGCGCAGTTCTGCGCCGCCGTCGCTCAGCCGGTAGAAGTTGCACCCCTGGGCGTCCTCGACGCGCACGTCGCCCTCGTCCATGACGAGGGTGTTGACGATGGTGTTGTAAAGCCGCGTGCAGTTTACCAGTTCCGTGCTGTCCACCTCGGCCGCATCGAGGTTCCGGAGCGAGAGCTCGCCGTCGGTGTAACGCCGGTAGAGCTCGGCGCGCTCGGCGGCGGACGTGCCCTCGCCGCCGGTGGGCAGCACCTCGCCGTCGCCGCCGGTAAAGAGCAGCGGCAGAAGCAAACAGACTATCAGCAGCAGCCCCGTCGCGGCGAAGGGCAGCGCGCGCAGGATCGGGCTACTGCTTTTCATCGTCCGGCCCTCCAAGCAGCGGCACGCGCACGGTCGTGCCCTTGCCCGGCTCGCTTTCAAACTCCAGCGCGGTTCCGTGCAGCTCGGCTATGCGCTGGCAGAGCGCGAGACCGAGCCCCGCGCCGTTCTGAGCGCGCGAGCGGGACTTGTCAATCATGTAAAACGGCTCGGTTATGCGCGAGAGGTCCTCCTTCTTCATGCCCCGGCCGTGGTCGCGCACGTAGAAGGCGTAGCCGCCCGACTCGTTCCGGCCGAAGAGCTCCACGGTCTGGCCGCGGCGCGAGGCCTTGCGGGCGTTGTCTATGAGGTTTATCATGAGCGTCTTGAAGAGGTCGGGCTCAATCCAGACCCCGCCGGGCTCCCAGCGCATGTCGAGGGTCATGCCGTCGGCGGCGAGGCTCGGCACGGTCACGGCCGCAATCTCGCGTATGAAGTACGGCGCGTCGAACTTCCGGCGCTCGATGCCCTGCTTGCCGGAGACGATTAT
>CAYXVA010000269.1:0-2521 GCA_964467975.1 uncultured Oscillospiraceae bacterium
CGGCAGTGCTCCAGCCGCCAGGGGCGGACACGAGCACATTCCCGGCCTCGTCCGTGCCGGCGACGGAGAGAAACCAGCTCTCGTCCTGCCCATAATCCGCGCCGAGCTTCAGCGGGAAGGTGACCTGATGCGAATTCTCCGCTGTGTACTCCGTGCAGCACTCCAGCGGCACCCAGCCCAGCTCGCTCTCAGGTACGGACGACACCGCCACGCGTATCAGCAGCCACTCGCTGGCAGAAGGCGCACCGTCCTCGTCATAGCTCAACGCCGTGCACTGCGCGACCACCTCGGCGTACTCGCTGTTTATCGCGAGGGAAACCGTCACGGCGCCGTCCGCCGGCCATACGCGCAGTCCGTCCGGGCAGTTTACAAGCGCCTGGGAGTACGCAGGCTCCTCATAAGACACGCCGACGCCGGTGTACACCTGCCTCTCGCCGCGCTCATAGGCCTCGAGCTGCGCCGTGAGGTTGGCTATCTTTGTCTCGGCGTCGTCGAGTGCCATTTGTAGCGACGAGTTCTGCGCCTCAGGCGTGGTCATCACGTCCGTCTGCGTCGGTGCGCCGCAGGCTGTGAGGGCCAGCAGCAGCGCCAATATAGTTGACATAACAACAAGCCTTTTCTTCATAGTTTTCCTCCTATTCCCCGAGCGCTTTGTCGAGCACTACGCGGATTTGGCTTATCTCGCTCTCCATCTGTCTGTACTCGTCCTCGTCGTCGCCGAAGGGATTTATCTGCACGTCGCTGGGGTATTGGATAACGTACGTGCCGTCGCGGGTGCACGCCACGAAGTCCACGCGCGTCATTGCCCGCCAGGCGCTGTATCGGCCCTCTACCTCCGCCTGGGTGGCGTAGATGCCCTCATAGAAGTTGATGTAGAACAGATATCCGGCGGTTCCGCCCGCGTTCTCGCGGAATTCGGGGTTGTACACCTTGTAGCTGCAGGAGCCCTGGTCCTCCGCTTCCTCCACGGCGTATTTTCCCTTCCATGAATCTGGAAGTATGAGGGTAACACCGCTGTCACCCAGCGTAATGGTCTCTTGCTCAACGGGCACCTCGACTTGCACCTCCACCTCCTGGGCGAACACAGTCGCGCCGAGGCCGAAGCCGCCGCCGACCATGAAGGCGAGCGCTGCGGCCAGACCCGCGGCGCGCTTTGCCAGGCGCTGTCGACGGCGCGAGGCGTAATTCGGCACATGCTGAGCGCCCTGCACGAGGCTGTCGTCTATGTTGCCTATGAGCTCGGACAGCTGACGGTTTGTCATATTTCCACCCCCTCGCTCTCGAGACGTGCACGCAGGGCGCGGCGCGTCTGGTAGAGTATGTTTTTTACCTTGCTCTGCCGGTAGCCGGTCGCGGCGCTGATGGCCTGGAGCGAGTCGAAGTACCAGCAGCGGCGGATGAAGATGTTCCGCCGGTCCTCGGGCAGTTCGTGCAGGAAGCTGTCGATGATGCCCGCGATGCGCTGCGACTCGTACTCGTCCTCGACGCTGAAATTGCCGGACACGCACTCGTTGAGCTCCTCGAGCGAAGCCGTGGCGACGCTGTTGCGCTTGTCCGCGGTGAGATAGTCGTAGCGCTTGAGCGCCAGATTGCGCGTGATGCGCGTGATAAACGCCGGGAAACGTGCGGGGCGCTGCTCGGGGATGGCGCGCCAGACACAGAGATAGGTGTCATTGACGCACTCTTCGCAGTCCTCGCGCGTGCTCAGTATGTTCTTCGCGACGCTCCAGCAGAGCTTTCCGTATTTGACAGAGGTCTCGTATATGGCGTTCTCGTCCCTCTGCCAGTACAATTTTATAATGGCCTCGTCGTCCATGGGCCCACCTCCGCTGTGGTTTTGCTCTCACTTAATAAGTACGCTTTTTGAGCGCTTTGGCTACGGTGGATTTTGATTTTATTTTAAGTTTTTCGCCATCTTAACAATTGAAAGGGAACGCGCGGCGGCGCAGGTGGAGGGTCGTTGGGTGACTGGGCCGTCGGAGACGTGTCATAGTGCGTGATTGAGCCACATACCGTACGTTTTACACGTATATGGCCACATGCTTTTGCCCGGCCCAGTAAGGGACGGCGTCCTAGACGTCCCGACGTATGTTTCTACGCGACCGTGTACTAACAGCGCACCTACGTTGGAACCCACCGTCGTGGTGTTTCTCGCCCTAGCGGGCGAGATGGCTGGCGGGGACGCCGTCCCCTACCAACTTTCTTTCTGCGTTTCAGTCTTGAATGTAGGGGCGGGCGTCCTCGCCCGCCCTTGCGTAGCGGCTGGCTGCTACGTCGCGTTTGATACGTTTTGCGATTTGAGGCCGCAGACCGTGCATCGAAAATCTTCCCACGCAGCGGCGGGCGCGTTAGCGCCAAACTGCGGTCGGCGATGCGGGAAGTAAATTCAGGTTTAGGGATACCAGCTTGTAAAGTCTGTACAAACTTGGGTTAAAACGCACCATATCGTACCGACAACTGCCAAAGGCGCTTTTCTTTCGGGGTCCGGGGCGCTTTCTTTGTGCAAGGAACAAAGAAAGCG
>CAYXVA010000270.1:0-2508 GCA_964467975.1 uncultured Oscillospiraceae bacterium
GCCTCGGCAGCGAGGAGCAGAAGAAGGTCACGTTCAAGGACGTCGCCGGCTGCGAGGAGGAGAAGGCCGAACTCGAGGAGGTCGTCAACTTCCTCAAAAACCCCAAGAGCTACACCGATATGGGCGCGCGCATACCCAAGGGCGTGCTGCTCGTCGGCCCTCCGGGCACCGGCAAGACCCTGCTGGCCAAGGCCGTCGCGGGCGAGGCGGGAGTGCAGTTTTTGTCTATCTCCGGCTCCGACTTCGTCGAGCTCTACGTCGGCGTTGGCGCGTCCCGTGTGCGCGACCTGTTCGACCAGGCCAAGAAGGTCGCCCCGGCTATAATATTCATCGACGAGATCGACGCCGTGGGCCGCCAGCGCGGCAGCGGCCTCGGCGGCGGGCACGACGAGCGCGAGCAGACGCTCAACCAGCTGCTCGTCGAGATGGACGGCTTTACGAACAACGAGGGCGTCATAGTCATGGCGGCGACGAACCGCGACGACATCCTCGACAACGCCCTGACGCGTCCGGGCCGCTTCGACCGCCGAGTCTATATCGGACTGCCGGATATCCGCGGCCGCGAGGCCATACTTCGCGTCCACGCCAAGGGCAAACCCCTCGCCGACGACGTGAATCTCAACTCGATTGCCCGCGGCACGCCCGGCTTCTCCGGCGCGGACCTCGAGAACCTGCTCAACGAGGCGGCGCTCATGGCCGTCTCCAACGGCAAGAAGTTCATCACCAGCTACGAGATTGAAGAGGCCATCCGTAAAGTGCAGATGGGCCCCGAAAAGAAGAGCAAGGTCATGAGCGAGCGCGCGAGAAAGCTCACCGCCTACCACGAGGGCGGCCACGCCGTGGTCAGCGAGTTCCTCGAGCACACCGACCCGGTGCACTATATCACGATTATCCCGCGCGGGCCCAGCGGCGGCGCGACGTACTTCCGCCCGAAGGAGGATTTGGAGAACTTCCACTCCTACTCTGAGCTCTTCGAGAACATCGTTGTGTCCCTCGGCGGCCGCGTGAGCGAGAGGCTGTTCCTCGACGACATCTCCACCGGCGCTTCCGGCGACATCCAGCAGGCCACTCAGCTCGCCCGCGCCATGGTCACGCAGTACGGCATGAGCGACAAGCTCGGCCCGATAAGCTACGACTCCTCCGGACACAGCATCTTCATAGGCCGTGACTTCGGCATGACCAAGAGCTATTCCGAGGAGACCGCCGCGATAATCGACGAGGAGGTCAAGCGCATCTTCGACGAGGCCAACGCCATGTGCGAGCGCATCCTCAAAGAGCACGCCGACGTCCTCAAGGGCGTGGCGGAGTACCTTCTGCAGAACGAGAGCATGGACGGCGAGGACTTCAGCTACTACTGCCGTCACGGCGAGCTGCCGCCTAAGCGGCCCGAGCCGAAAATGCGCGACAGCTCAATAGAGCCGCCCGCGCGCAAGATAAGCTACACGTTCAACGAGCCCGAGGAACAGCCGCAGATTGAGAGCGGTGAAGCCCAGGAGCAGAAGAAACCCAAGGACGAGAGCAAGCCGGAAGGAAAAAACAACTAATAAACGCAAATAGGCGGGAGCCGTCAGCTCCCGCCTATTTTTTATTTTGTGCTGCGCCCTTTGAGAAACACGGCGAGCACTATTCCGGCGGCTATAACGACAAGTCCCAACGGACTCCGTGCCTGAAACGGGCAAGCTCCTTGTGCTGGCCTCGGCGCTGGGCGTCACGGTGGACTGTCTGCTCAGCGAGGATGAGCCGGAGAAGAAAACCGGCGCCGCACAGGATAGGCCGCAGGCAGCGGCGGAGCTGATGGAAACGCTGCCCGGGCTTATACGGCTTCTTGTGCGGCGCTGGGGCTCGCTCGCGGGCATATATGTGATTCGTTACGGGGCAATAGTGTTTTTCGGCGGCGCGATGGTGAACCTGATAACGCTACCGTCGTTCAAACGCTCCCAGCAGCTGATTGACGAATACCCGTTCTTGAGCGATTACGGTCTGACAGGGACGGAGGGCAACCTGCTCACCATCGTGGCGACAATTGTGAGCAGGTCGTCTCCCACTTAGATATTGCCTGGTGCGAGACGCTGAGCTTTTCGGCCAGGGCATCCTGGGATAGGCCGGCTTTTTTTCTGTAATAGTGTATCTTCTCGTGCAGCTTCATACTCAACCTCCCTGTTTTCCTGCCTTCAGCATACCTTAACGTCGGTTGCGGAGCATCCACGCACGGCTTGCAGTTTCGCAACCGCCGGTTGCGCCGCTCCGTCGGGCATATACCCCTGCAAGTTCGATGGTTTGTTTCGTGGGCGCAGCCTGCGCAGGTTTTTAGCAAACGCTTGAACCAAACCATCCTCGTCAATCTCGGTCTGCTTCGCCCAGTAGTGAACGCGGTTGAGGACGTAGGAATAGAGCATGTCATAGCGGATGCAGCGTAGATTCACAGTTCAGCTGCATGGTATATAAGAGCCCTTGAAGCGACGTGTGAGTCCTTTCAATCTCGCGGCGAAGGCGGCGAAGCTGTTCCAG
>CAYXVA010000271.1:0-2502 GCA_964467975.1 uncultured Oscillospiraceae bacterium
AGGTCACCGTCAACTGCACCGTCAACACCGTCTGCGCCGTCACCCGCCTGAAGATAGGCTACGTTGAGAACAACCCCTACGGCCAGAAGCTGTTCCACAACGTAATTCGTGAGTGCTGCGCCATCGCCAACGCGAAGGGCATCCCGATGGACGCCGACGAGTTCATCCGTGTCGACCACCAGCACATCATCGACAACATCAGCGACTACTATCCGAGCATGGCCCAGGATATGCTGTACAAGAAGCTCCGCACCGAGGTCGACACCCTCACCGGCGCTATAAGCGACTACGGCAAGCAGTTCGGCATCCCGACCCCGACCTGCGACGTGCTCAGCGACATAGTCCGCTGCATCCAGGACAACTACGACAACCAGTACGGCGAGGTCAACGGCGCCGTCAACGCCTGAGGCATAAGATTCGATTCTAAAACCGCGCGGCGGGAGAGCATTGGAGGAAGCAATGAAAGAGGTAATAGTTCTCATAGGAAATTACGGCTCCGGCAAGACCGAGCTTGCGCTCAACTTTGCCTTTGATGCCGCGAATCAGGGCAAAAAGGTCGAGCTGCTCGACCTGGATATGGTCAACACCTATTTCCGCCTGACCGACCGCAACGGGCTGATAAAGTCCAAAGAAATACGCCTCGTTTCACCCAACTTCGTCCACTCGAGCGTCGAGACGCTCTCCCTGCCTGCGGAGGTGGCCAGCGCCTTTGCCCTCGACTGGGACACCGTTATCTTCGACGTCGGCGGCGACCCGGCGGGCGCGACCGCGCTGGGCCGCTACCACGAGGACTTCATGGCCCTGCCCGAAGGCAGCCTGACCGTCCTCAACGTGGTCAACACCCGCCGCCCCATGGCCGGCACTCCCGACAAGCTGCTCAGCCTCATGGAGGGCATGCAGCGTCACTCCAGGCTCAAGGTCGACGGCTTTGTGAACAACACGAACCTCGCCCGCCTCGCCAGCGCAGACGACCTGCGCGACGGCTACAAAGTGATAAGCGAGGCCAGCGCGCGCTCCGGCGTCCCTGTGCTGTACACCTCCGGCCGCCCGGACCTGCTCGAGGAGTTCCTGAAAGACGAACACGATCCCAGGTTCGTCGGCACTCCCCTGCCGATTCAGACCTACATGCACCGTGACTGGGAGACATTCACCAAACACGGGCTGTAAGGCTCGCGCCTTGGGCGGGGAAACACAGAAAGCTGTGAATAGTTGTGGCGCTTTGGGACGCCCGGCGTTCCAAAACAGCGAACAATTTATTCAATATATGTAAGCCTCAGCAAGTATAAGCAAACTTCTTAAAGAAACGAGGTAGAAGCATGGTAAAATTCACCACCAACGAGGAGCTGTGCAAGGGCTGCGGACTCTGCGTCCGTGCATGCCCGAAGAAGATACTGCAGCTCTCCAAGACCAAGCTGAACGCCAAGGGCTATCACCCGTGCGAGATGACCGACATCGACGCATGCATAGCTTGCGCGTCCTGCGCCCGTACATGTCCCGATGTGGTAATCCGCATCGAGAAGGAATGAGGAGGAACGAGATATGGCATTGACTCTGATGAAGGGCAGCGAAGCCATAGCCGAGGCCGCCATCCGTTGCGGCTGCCGCTACTTCTTCGGCTACCCCATAACCCCGCAGACTGAGATTCCCGAGTACATGTCTGAGCGTATGCCCGAAATCGGCGGCTGCTTCCTGCAGGCCGAGAGCGAGGTCGGCGCGATCAACATGGTCTACGGCGCTGCCGGCACCGGCGAGCGTGTCCTGACCAGCTCCTCCTCCCCCGGCGTCTCCCTGAAGCAGGAGGGCATCTCCTACATAGCCGGCGCCAAGCTGCCCTGCGTTATCATGAACGTCATGCGCGGCGGCCCCGGCCTCGGCAGCATCCAGGCCGGCCAGGCCGACTACTTACAGGCCACCAAGGGCGGCGGCCACGGCGACTATCACCTCGTCGTCTTTGCCCCCGCGTCTGTCCAGGAGAGCATCGATCTCATGAGCGTCGCTTTTGACACCGCGGACAAATATCAGTGCCCGGTCATGATCGTCGCCGACGGCATGATCTGCCAGATGATGGAGCCCGTTGAGCTGCCCGAAATGAAGGAGTACACCGTCGACCTCGAGAAGAAGCCCTGGGCCGCCAACGGCCACGGTTTCTCCAAGAAGTCCGGCCGCAGCATCATCAACTCCATGTACATCAACACCGAGGACCTCACCGTCCACAACGAGAATCTGCAGGCCACCTACCGCGCGATTGAAAAGAATGAAGTCCGCTACGAGGTCTACAACATGGAGAACGCCGAGATTATCGTCACCGCGTTCGGCACCGTCGCCCGTATTGTCAAGAGCGCAATCGACGACCTGAAGGAAGAGGGCTTCAACGTCGGCCTGTTCCGTCCTATCACTCTCTGGCCCTTCCCGTACAAAGAGCTGCACGACGCCGGCGTTGCCCCGGGCGTCAAGGCCGTGCTCGATGTCGAGCTGAACGCCGGCCAGATGCTGGAGGACGTC
>CAYXVA010000272.1:0-2501 GCA_964467975.1 uncultured Oscillospiraceae bacterium
AAAACAGCGCCGGTCGAGCGACCGGCGCTGTTATTTTGCCTTTTACAGGGAGTCAACCTCGCTGAGCCAGAGCGCGTTGCACGCGTCACTCGGCATCTTGTGGCCGTCGCGGGGTGAAAGAGTGAAGCCCATGACGGCGGGGCCGTCGGCGCTGGCCGAGCGCTTGAACTGCTGCACGAAGAAGCGGCGGCAGTAGCTGCGCAGCCAGAAAACGAGCGTCTCGCGGTCGAATTCGCCCTTGAAGGCGAGCTCGGCGAGGCGGAGCACCTTGGCCGGGGAGCCGCCGCGCATGACCATGTGATAGAGGAAGAAGTCCTGCAGGATATACGGGCCGACCGAGTCCTCGCTCTTTTGCAGCAGCTCGCCCTCGTCGCCTATCGGCAGCAGCTCGGGCGTTACAGGGGTGTCCCAGATGTCGCGCAGAGCGGCGGCGAGCTCGGCGTCCTCGGTGGTCTCGGAGATATACTTGACCACCGCGCGGACCATCGTCTTGGTCATACCGGCGTTGATGTCGTAGTTGGAGATCTGGTCGCCGTTATAGGTGCACCAGCCGTCGGCCTGTTCGCTGAGGTCCTTGGTGCCGACGTCGAGGCCGTTCACCTTGTTGGCAATGTCGAGCAGCACCATCGTGCGCTCGCGGGCCTGGGCGTTCTCAAAGACGACGCTGTGGTCGTTGATGTCGTGGCCTATCGTCTCGAAGTGCTTCTTGACGCTCTCGCCTATCGGGATTATGCGCAGCTCTGCGCCGAGGCGCTCGGCAATCGTAATCGCGTTGTTCTTCGTGCGGTTGGTGGTGCCGAAGCAGGGCATGGTGACCGCGACAATGTTCTTGCGCGGCAGTGAGCACATATCCATGGCCTTAGCGCAGGCGAGCATGACGAGCGTGGAGTCGACGCCGCCGGAGACGCCAATCACGGGGCGCCAGCAGTCGGTGTACTCCATGCGCTTTATGAGGCCGGCGGCCTGTATCGTCAGGCAGCGCTCGGCGAATTCGCCTATGTGTCCGTCGGGCACGAAGGGCTCGCGCTTTATCCGGCGGGTGAGGCGGGTCTCGGCGAGGTGGAGGTCCCAGCCGTAGCGCGCGATGGGCATGCGCGGCGCGTCGGAGTAGGTCTGGGAGCGCATGCGCGCGTCGTTGAGATTGAATACGTCCACTTCGCTCACGGCCATGCCGGAGCCGTTCTCGCTCACAGCGAGGGTCTCGCCGTCGTCGGTTACGAGGCACATGCCATAGTAGCTCTTGTCCGTCGTGCTCTCGCCGCTCGAGGGCGCGGCGCTGACGCAGGCGTAGTGCAGACGCTTCGTGTCCACCTCAAGCCCGGTCATGGTGTCGCGGCGGGAGGTGGAGCTCATCGGCTCGTCGCTCAGCTCGGCAATGACGGTCGCGCCCGTGGCGCAGAGCATGGCGGTGGGCGGCACGGCCAGAGCGCGGTCGGCGGCGAACTGCACGCCCACGGCGAGGCCGGGCATGACCTCGGCCGTGCAGAGCAGCTCGCTCTCAAGGCAGCAGTAGTCGACACCCTCAACCGTCACGTCGAGGGTCTCTCCGCTCTTGAGGGCGGAGAACACCGTGCCGCGCACGTTGCGCCTCGCGGTGAAGCCGAGCAGCTCGCCGTTGCTGACTATGGCAGCGGCGCTGTACACGGCCCCGCGCACGGCGAGCGGCAGGCCGACGACTGTCAGCATGTCGCTGCCCTCGGTGGATATGACTATCTGCCTGAGGCCCTCCATCGCGGCGTCGGTGAGGTGACGCTGGAAGTAGAGGTGCCCGCAGGTCGCGCCCGTGAGCACGAGCTCGGGGAACACCAGCAGCTTGACGCCCTGCTCCTTGGCCTCGCCGATGCAGTCGACGATTTTCCCGGTGTTGTATACGGGGTCCGCGACACGGATTTCCGGTGACGCCGCGGCAACTTTCAAAAATCCATCTTTCATGTTAGTACATCACCCTGAAATTAATAAAATATCTTTCATTTTTTTCTCGGTTCCCCTTAAAAGGGGAGGCAAGAGGCGGTATTCGCTTAGAATGTGAGCTTTTCGCTCAGATAGCCCACCAGCTCGCTCATGGGGATGCGGACTTGCTGCATGCTGTCACGCTCGCGGACGGTTGCGCAGTGGTCGGCCTCGGTCTTGTCGTCGCCGACGGTGGTGAAGTCGAGCGTCACGCAGTAGGGCGTGCCTATCTCGTCCTGGCGGCGGTAGCGCTTGCCTATGGAGCCGGTGTCGTCGTACTCGCACATGAAGTGCCGACTCAGCTCGGCGTAGAGCTCGCGGGCCGGGCCGGAGAGGACTTCCTTCTTACTCAGCGGCAGCACGGCGACCTTGACGGGCGCGAGCGCCGGGTGCAGGTGCAGCACTACGCGGGTGTCCTTTTTCGCCTCGTCCACGACCTCCTCGTCATAGGCGTCGACAAGGAAGGCGAGCGTCACACGGTCGGCGCCGAGGCTCGGCTCCACGACGTAGGGGACGTAGTGCTCGTTCTTCTCCTGGTCGAAGTATGTGAG
>CAYXVA010000273.1:0-2494 GCA_964467975.1 uncultured Oscillospiraceae bacterium
AAGGTGCGCACCTCGTTCTCAAAGGGCTTCGGGTAGCCGATGAGCTTGCTCTCATAGAGTACGTCGTTTATCTCCTCCATGATCTCGTTGCGCACCTCGACGCGCACGCCGATATCGACGGTGCTCGGCTGGTGCTGCACGCCGTGCTCACTACAGATTTTCTCCAGCCAGTCCGCGCCGCGGCGGCCCGTGGCAACAACGGTGTGCTCGGCATAGAGCTCAAAGTCCCGGTGCCCGTCGTTGAGGTAGACGCCCTTGCACACATTTCCGTCCATAATGAGGTTTGTGCATTCGGTGTCGAAGAGCATCTCTACGCCGTTTTCCATGAGCCAGCGCTCTATCGCGAGATAGACGTCGTGGGCCTTCTCGGTGCCGAGGTGGCGTATGGGGCAGTCGACGAGTTTGAGCCCGGCCTGGATGGCACGCGCGCGAATACGCCGCACCTTCTCGTCGTTGCCGATGCCCTCAATGTGCTCGTCCGCGCCGAACTCGAGGTAAATCTTGTCCGCGTAGTCTATTGTCTCCTGGGCCAGGCGCTCGCCGATAAGCGTGGGCAGATCGCCGCCGACGTCGCAGCTCAGGCTGAGTTTGCCGTCCGAGAACGCGCCCGCGCCGGAGAAGCCGGTGGTGATGTGGCAGACAGGCTTGCAGTTCATGCAGACGCCGGTCTTGCTCTTGGGGCAGCTGCGGCGTGTGAGTTCGCGGCCCTTTTCGACCATGACGATTTTTTTCTTAGAGCCGCGGCGGAGCATCTCCAAAGCCGTAAAAATACCGGCAGGGCCCGCGCCGACAATGACAACATCAGCCTTCATAGAAATAACCTCCACACACAAAAACAGCACGCTGTCAGGCGTGCTTAAAACTTACCGTAATTGGCAGTCTTGGCTAAAGCCAAGACTGCCTGGAGCGGGCAACGAGATTCGAACTCGCTACCTCCACCTTGGCAAGGTGGCGCTCTGCCAAATGAGCTATGCCCGCAGGTTTGCGAATTGGTTCATTCCCCGCAAACGCGAATGTAATTTTATCACATTCTGCGAATTTGTCAAGTCCCTTTGTAACATTTGCCTGAACTATCCGGCTCAGCTTCCCTGCTCAGCCTGCGCGCGTAGGCAAGCAGCAGATTACGCTTATAGCAAGGTGCGGCTGTTGCTGACGCAGGATACTGCTTTCATGTGTCCTCCAAAATTAAAGGGCCGGGTCAAGTGGCCCGGCCCCGTTTTATCTTCAGTCCAGTCGCGCTTTTGCGATTATACCGATGCCCAGCGGATAAGGGCCGGTGTGCACGGCTATCACAGAGCTTATATGCGTTATGGCTATCTCCTCTCCGCCACCGAGGCCCAGCTCTTCGAGAATGGCCTCGAGGCGCGCTCGGAAATCCACGGCCTCGTTGTAATCATAGCCGTAGCCGATACATATAGAGAACTGATCTCGGCTGGTGAAGGTCTCTTTGAGGTATTCCTTCGCGTTGGCGAGGGTTTTTTCCAATGTCTTTGCGCGGCCGCGGCCGACACCGCCGAGGAAAATCTCGCCCTCCTTGAGCGTAATGACCGGGCGGATGCCGAGTACGCTCGTGACCTTGCCCGCGAGCTTGCCTATGCGCCCGCCGGCGGCGAGGTAGTCTATGCTGCCGATAGTGAAGAAGATGCGGCCCGTGGGGCGTATCTCATATATACGCTCGATGGCTTCGGCGTATGGTACCCCGGCGTCGCGCATGTTGCACAGCTCGAGCACCATGAGGCCCTGGAGGACGGTGTTCACCATCGAGTTTATAACCGTGATCTCCGCGTCGGGGTAGTCCTCATGCAGCAAATCAAGCGCTATACACGCGGTTTGATAGGAGTTGGAGAACTTCTCGGTAATGCACAGCACAATGGCCTTCTCCCCGGCCTTGGCAACCTCGGTAAAGACTTTAAGGTAGTCCTGCGTTGAGGGCGTAGAGCTTTTTGGATACACGCCGGGGTGCGCCACCATCCACTCGTAAAACTCTTCGTTGCCTATGTCTACATTCTGCTGCAAGTAGCCGCCGCTTCCAAGCATGACGAAGAAGTTTATCACGGTGATGTCCCTGTCCCTGATAACGTCAGCCGGAATATCGCCCGAACCGTCAGTGATTACTCTGAACTCGCCCATCTGCCTGACCTCGTTTCTTATTGGAATATGCGTTACGCGGCGCTTAAGTTGGCGGAGAGGATGGGATTCGAACCCATGGCCCGTTGCCGGGTCACCGGTTTTCAAGACCGGCTCCTTAAACCACTCGGACACCTCTCCACGAGCGCCGCGTTTGAATATTACTAACTAATAGATTATAACATGTCGCAGAATTTTTACAAGAGTCAAATTTAACGATGCTGTAAACTTTTCTATTGATACCTATAATCTTTATCACGGGCTTTCCGGGGGCGCTTTCTTTTATCTTGAAAAAAGAAAGCGCCCCCGGATCCCCGAAAGGAAATTCGCTTTTTGCTGCTAACTTATGCGGCGCACAGCGCTCGCG
>CAYXVA010000274.1:0-2466 GCA_964467975.1 uncultured Oscillospiraceae bacterium
CGGGGGAAAGCTGTACCTCGAGTTCGGTGGCAAGCTCTTTGACGACTACCACGCCTCGCGAGTGCTGCCCGGCTTCCAGCCCGACAGCAAAATGCGCATGCTGCTGGAGATGAAGGACGAGGCCGAGATAGTCATAGTAATCTCCGCCGACGACATGGAGCGCAGCAAGCGCCGCGGCGACCTCGGCATCACCTACGACGAGGATACGCTCAGGCTTATAGACGCGTTCAAGGGCATCGGCCTCTACGTCGGCAGCGTCAGCATCACACATTACCGCGGCCAGGCGGCGGCAGATTTGTTCCGCAAGCGCCTCGAGTCCATGAACGTTCGCGTGTACATGCAGCACTGGATACCCGATTACCCCTCGAACCTCTCGCTCATTGTCTCGGACGACGGCTTCGGCAAGAACGACTACATAGAGACCACGCGCCAGCTCGTCGTGGTCACGGCGCCCGGCCCCGGCAGCGGCAAGATGGCCAGCTGCCTCTCACAGCTCTATCACGAACACAAGCGCGGCGTCAAGGCCGGCTACGCGAAGTTCGAGACCTTCCCGATATGGAACCTCCCGCTCAAGCACCCGGTCAACCTCGCCTACGAGGCCGCCACCGCCGACCTCGACGACGTGAACATGATAGACCCTTTCCACCTCGATCACTACGGCGAGACGACCGTGAACTACAACCGCGACGTGGAGATCTTCCCCGTGCTCAACGCCATGTTCGAGCGGATATACGGCGAGAGCCCGTACAAGAGCCCCACGGACATGGGCGTCAACATGGCCGGCTTCTGCATCACCGACGACGCCGTCTGCCGCGAGGCCAGCACGCGCGAGGTCATACGCCGCTACTTCAACGCCGCCTGTGCTTACCGCCAGGGGCTCGCAGAGCAAAACGAAGTGTACAAGGAAGAGCTCCTGATGAATCAGCTCGGCGTCAACCCCGAGACCTTGCCCGTAGTCCCCGCCGCACTAAAACGCGCCGAGGAAACCGGCGCGCCCGCCGTGGCCATGGAGATGCCCGACGGCACAATAATCACCGGCAAGACCTCCCCCCTGCTCGGCGCTTCCAGCGCGTGCCTTCTCAACGCGCTCAAGTATCTCGCCGGCATCCCCGAGGACGTCACGCTTATCGCACCGAGCATCATCGAGCCCATCCAGCACCTCAAAACCGAGCACATGGGCAACCACAACCCACGACTGCACACCGACGAGGTGCTCATAGCCCTGTCGATATGCGCTGTCACCGACCCCAACGCAGAAAAGGCCATGGACTCTCTCGCCGGTCTCGCCGGCTGCGACGTGCATTCAAGCGTGATTCTCTCGCGCGTGGACGAGAACGTATTTCAGCGCCTGGGCATATACCTCACATGCGAGCCGCACTATCAAACCAAAAAGCTCTACCACGGCAAGAAATAATAATTCGGCTCAACGGTGCAAAAATGCGACGTTGAGCCACGGCTTTGTGAACTTTATGGGCAGCTTGAGAGAAGTTAACATAAAATATGACATGCCCACCGCGGACCAAGCCGTGAAGCGCACGACCTTTGAGATTGAAAATGCGCGGCGTCAGGGCATAAAATGCGTGAAGATAATCCACGGCTACGGCTCGCACGGCACGGGCGGCAAGATACGCGTGGAGGTCCGCGCGTATTTGGAGCGCATGAAGCGGCAAAAGCGCATCAGCGACTACATCCCCGGCGAGCGCTTTTCCATCTTCGACGAAGCCACCCGCGCCGCCTTCACCAAGTGCGACGACCTCCGCCGCGACAGCGATCTGGACCGCACAAACAACGGCGTGACGATAATAGTTATATGACCACGGGCCCTCTCCTGCGAGACGGCCCGAATTTTTCGCACTCGGTGAAACCGCAAGCCGGATTTTGCGAGTATGTTTTTAAAGGCGCACGGAAAGGGTGAGAGCGATGGACGACAACAGCATAGTAGCGCCGTACTGGGACCGCGACGAAATGGCCATAGCCGAGACCGATGCAAAGTACGGCAAATTCTGCTACGGCGTGGCATACGGCATCCTGCGCGACGTCCCGGACGCCGAGGAGAGCGTTAACGACACGTACCTCGCCGCGTGGAACGCCATGCCACCGCACCGGCCGGACGTGCTGCGCACATTTCTCGGCAAAATAGCGCGGCGCGTGTCCGTAAGCCGCTGGCGGCGCAAGAGCGCGGAAAAGCGCGGCGGCGGTCAGGCATCGCTCGCGCTCGAGGAGCTCGCGTGGTGCGTCGCGGACAATTCGAGCATCGACGAGGGCGTCGGGCTTGAAGAGCTCGCGTCGGCCATAGACGCCTTCCTGCGCTCCCAGCCCGAGGCGCAGAGGAAGGTCTTTGTCTGCCGCTACTGGTACTGTGAGAGCATAGAGGAAATTGCCGCGCGCTTTCGCTACAGCAAGGGCAAGGTGAAGAGTATGCTTTTCCGCACGAGGGAAAAGCTCGCGGCGCGGCTCGTTGAGGAG
>CAYXVA010000275.1:0-2450 GCA_964467975.1 uncultured Oscillospiraceae bacterium
GATAGCGCCCGGCGTGGATTTGGAGCGCGACATACTCGCGCACATGGACTTTACTCCTCTCATTTCGCCGGAGCTTAGGCTTATGGACAGCCGCCTGTTCCGGGCCGAGAAGATGGGTATTACTCTGTAGGAGGCGCACATGGAGAAGAACAGGAACTATGACTTGCGAGAGACGCTGGAAATGCTCGCCGGTATGAGCGGGCAGCTCGTCGAGACCGATGTAGAGGTTGACCCCGAGGCGGAGCTCTCCGGCGTGTACCGGTACGTCGGCGCGGGCGGTACCGTCAAACGCCCGACACGCGAGGGCCCGGCCATGATTTTTAACAACGTAAAAGGTTTTCCGGGCTCTAAAGTGGCTATCGGCCTGCTGGCGAGCCGGAAGAGGGTTGCGGCAATACTGGACACCACGCCGGACAGGTTGGGCTGGACGCTGAAAGCTGCGGCGGAAAAACCGGTTGATCCCGTTGTGGTTGAAGGCCCGCAGCCGTGCCAGGAGGTCGTCCACTACGCCGACGACTCGGATTTTGACCTGTATAAGCTGATACCGGCGCCGACAAACACTCCGGACGACGCCGGGCCGTACATCACGATGGGCATGTGCTACGCCAGCCACCCGGACACCGGCCTTTCGGACGTGACCATACACCGCCTGTGCATCCAGGGACGCGACGAACTGAGCATCTTCTTCACGCCCGGCGCGCGGCACATCGGCGCGATGGCCGAGCGTGCGGAACAGCTTGGACAGCGTCTGCCCATATCCGTCAGCATCGGCGTGGATCCCGCGATCGAGATAGCCTCCTGCTTCGAGCCGCCCACGACCCCGCTTGGCTTTAATGAACTCTCCATTGCGGGTGCGCTGCGCGGCAGCCCGGTAAAGCTGGCAAAGTGCCTTACAGTCAATGAAAACGCGATTGCCAATGCGGAGTATGTCATCGAGGGCGAGGTGGTGCCCGGCGTGCGCGTCCGTGAGGACCAGAACCGGAACACCGGATACGCCATGCCGGAATTTCCGGGCTACACCGGCCCGGCCAGCAGCGACTGCTGGCTGATAAAGGTCAAAGCCGTCACCCACAGGCGCAATCCTATAATGCAGACCTGCATAGGCCCGAGTGAGGAGCACGTGTCCATGGCCGGCATTCCGACCGAGGCGAGCATTATGATGATGGTGGACAAGGCCATGCCCGGCAAGCTGCTGAACGTCTATTGCGCATCGGCCGGCGGCGGCAAATACATGGCTGTGCTGCAGTTTAAGAAATCCGTGCCGCCTGACGAGGGCCGCCAGCGCCAGGCTGCGCTGCTTGCGTTTTCCGCTTTCAGCGAGCTCAAGCACATTTTTATAGTGGACGAGGACGTCGACTGCTTTGACATGAGCGACGTGCTTTGGGCGATGAACACTCGCTTCCAGGGCGACAGCGACATTATCACAATTCCCGGCGTCCGCTGTCATCCGCTGGACCCCTCAAACGACCCCGCCTTCACGCCGAGCTGCCGCGACCACGGCATCGCCTGTAAGACGGTATTTGACTGCACGGTCCCGTATAACCTAAAAAGCAAGTTCATTCGCGCGAAGTTTTTGGAGCTCGACCCATCAAAATGGGTTCCGGAGCTGTTCGGCAAGTGACCGCGAGAGAAGATTTCGCAGAATAGCTTAAAACCGCTTATCCCAAGAAAACGCCAAGTGCGCGCGATTATTCGTTCCAAGAATAATCGCGCGCACTTTTTTCGCCGCCCATGACCAACAGCGGCACGAGTATGTACGGATGACGACGAAACACTCTATATTACGACGGCCTGTATGCCAAACGGCATCCCGCGCATTTTCTGGCCATCCGCTATTTTAGGAACCGGTCGTAGATTCTGAAGTTGAGAATGTCTTCCTCAAGAAGCCGGGTGCTGGCGTCGTAATCGCCCTCTTCAATGGCCTTGAGGAGGGCTTCATGCCCCAGACTATACCTGGGAACGTCTTTCCGCCCAGGAAAATCCCATATGTACTGCACAAAAGTAAGACACTGTTTTCTCATGGCGGACTTCAGGCCATCTGTGGCATAGACGTTGCCGCCGCGTGAAATGAGCAGCGTGTGGAAATCGATATTTGTATTCCAGAATGACGGAAACGGGTCAGGGGTTGTGGCGTTATGATTGCCGTCGGCCTGGCGGAGCTGCTGAATGAAGTCAGCGTCAATATATTTCCAGTTTTCTTTCAATGCGCCGCACTCCAGAAATATACGATACTGCATAATATCGCGCTCTTCTTTTTGCGTAAGCAATATTATCTGATACCCGCTTCTGGGTATACTGCGGAGTATGCCCTCCGAGCAAAGCATAACAAGGGCTTCACGCACCGGGGCGCGGCTTACACCGTAGTATTCAATAAGCGCGTTTTCCTTTATCAGCTCATGGGGGGCGATTTTACCTTCAAGAATCCTCATATACAGGTCATCGTAGACTTG
>CAYXVA010000276.1:0-2449 GCA_964467975.1 uncultured Oscillospiraceae bacterium
ACGGTGAAGCGCCTCGTGGCCTACGCGCGCAGCATCGAGCCCGAAACCGGCAAGCACTTTCGCTTCACGCTCACGACCAACGGCGTGCTGCTCGACGACGAGGTCACGGACTTCTGCAACCGAGAGATGAACAACGTCGTGCTCTCCCTCGACGGCCGCCCCGAAGTCAACGACCGCTTCCGCGTCGACGCCCCCGGCAACGGCTCGTATAAGCGCATCGTGCCGAATTTCCAGCGCTTTGTCGCCAGGCGCGGCGACAAGGAGTATTACATGCGCGGCACGTACACGCACTACAACACGGATTTCACGCGCGATCTCTTCCACATGGCCGACCTGGGCTTCGACCGATTGAGCATGGAGCCGGTCGTGTGTTCTCCCGACGACCCCTGCGCGCTCACGGAGGCCGACCTGCCCGTACTTTACGAGCAGTACGAGATTCTCGCCCGCGAGATGCTCAAGCGTGCGCGCGCCGGGCACCCGCTTATTTTCTACCACTACATGATAGACCTCAAGCACGGCCCTTGCATCTACAAGCGCATCTCCGGCTGCGGCTCGGGCACCGAGTACATGGCCGTCACGCCATGGGGCGAGCTCTTCCCCTGCCATCAGTTTGTCGGCGAGGAGAAGTACAGCCTCGGCAACATCTGGGACGGCGCGCTCCACCCCGAGATACAGGACGAGTTCCGCGCGTGCAACGCCTACTCGCGCAGCGACTGCCGCGACTGCTGGGCCCGCCTCTACTGCTCCGGCGGTTGCGCGGCGAACAGCTACCACGCCACCGGCAGCGTCAACGGCGTGTACAAGTACGGCTGCGAGCTCTTCAAAAAGCGCATTGAGTGCGCGATATGGCACCAGGCCATGTTGGCCGAAGAGGGCCTATCTTGAACACGCCCATACTCGACTTCGCGCGCGCCTATGCCGCGTCGGGCACGTCGCGGCTGCACATGCCCGGGCACAAGGGAATCGGCCCGCTGGGCTGCGAAGCGGTTGACATCACTGACATAGTGGGGGCGTACGACCTTTCCTGTCCCGAGGGCATAAGCGCCGAGAGCGAGGCCAACGCCTCGTCGCTGTTCTCCTCGCGCGCGACGTTCTACTCCACCGGCGGCAGCAGCCAGTGCGTGAAGGCCATGCTGCTTTTGGCCGCGCGCCGGTCGAAAAGCCGAGTGATTCTGGCCGCGCGCAACGCCCACAAGAGCTTTATCCACGCCTGCGCGCCGCTGGATTTGCTCCCCGAGTGGCTGTATCCTGAGCCCGGCGCGGGCTCGCTGTGCTCCTGCCCTGTGACGCCGGAGGCGCTGCGCGCGGCGCTTGATGCGTGCGGCGAGCCGCCGTGTGCAGTTTACATAACCTCTCCTGACTACCTCGGCGGCGTACAGGACGTTGCGTCCCTCGCCGCCGAGGCGCACGAGCACGGCGTGCCGCTTCTCGTGGACAACGCGCACGGGGCATATCTCGCGTTTCTTGAAGAGGCCGCGCACCCGCTCGCGCTGGGCGCGGACATGTGCTGCGACAGCGCGCACAAGACGCTCGCCGTGCTGACCGGCGGGGCCTACCTGCACGTTTCGCGCGAGAGCGCGTGGGACTTCGAGCTGGATGCGCGCGAGGCTCTCGGCGTCATGGGCTCGTCGAGCCCGTCGTACCTCGTCATGCAGTCGCTCGACGCGATGAACGAGCGCCTGGCGGGAGCCTACCGCGCCGAGCTCGCGAAGTGCGTATCGCGCCTGGACGCACTCAAGGCCGATTTACTCGGCGCGGGTGTGCCGGTCGCGGCGTCCGACCCACTGCGCCTGACGGTTGCCGCGCACAAGACCGGTAAGACCGGGTTTGAGCTCGCGTCGGCGCTGCGCTCGCAGCACGTCGAGCCGGAGTTTGCCGACCGCGACCACCTCGTAATGATGTTCACGCCGGACACGGATGAGGCCGCATACGTGCGCGTGGCCGCGGCCTTTGAGGGCTTTACTCCCGGCGCTCCGAGGGTGCCCATGCCACTCCCTGAGCCCGGCAGACGCACCCTGACGCCGCGTGAGGCCCTGTTTGCGCCGCGCGAGAGCGTCCCTGTGTCTGAAGCCGCCGGCCGCGTCATCGCCTCCGCCGCCGTCTCCTGCCCCCCGGCTATACCCGTCGCCGTGCTGGGCGAGGAGCTCACGGCCGCCCACGCCGACACTCTGGCCGAACTCGGGATTGAGCATGTCGACGTGGTGAAATAAGTTTACATAACATTGCATCGCGTGCCCGATGACGGCGCGAAAAACCGCAAGGCGTTTCTTTGTTCCTTGCACGCCAAAGAAAGCGCCCCATAATGCCGCCCACCCGGCGGCTCCGCCGGGGCGGCGCCGAAAAAAGATCTCGGCCGCGCAAAACGCCGCGCGGCCAAGAAAGAAGGGGGAGTAATGAAAATGAAGAAGTTTGCTTGCAAGTATTATACTACAAGACAATTGTTAAGCGG
>CAYXVA010000277.1:0-2434 GCA_964467975.1 uncultured Oscillospiraceae bacterium
ATGACGTCCCCGAGAGTGACCACGCCGTCGACGGGGATAACGCCGCCCATCTGTACGGTGCCGATGTCGCCCTCGCGAATCTGCGCCACGGGCACCAGCCGCTCCTCGCCGTCCTCGCCGCGCACCCAGGCACGGTCGACGTTGAGGCTCCTGGTGCGCGCGAGCGAGTCGACGCTACGCTTGTGGGTCCACTCCTCAAGCAGCTCTCCGACCTCCAGCAGGAACATCACGCTGCCGGCAGTTGAAAAGTCTCCGCGCGCCATTGAAATGCCGATGCTCAGCGCGTCGAGCACCTCGACCTTAAGTCTGCCTCTCCATAGGCACTTCAGGCCGCGGCGCAGAAACGGCACGGCGTGCCACAGGCTGCGCGCGATGCGCAGCGGCTTTGGAAAGAACAGCACGCTGATCGCCTTGCGTATGCACAATCCGACGAGGCGCTCCTCATAGTACCGGTTGAGCTCCCGCGGGCTGTGCTCCGGCGCGAGCGAGCGCACTGCGGGGTCGGCATAGGAGAACGCGCCCACGTCGGCAATCACGTCCTGCCTGCACCCTTCCCTGTAATAGACAATCGCGCAGCCGGTCCGCTCGTGCACCGCCGAGCTGACGCACCAGGGGCGGGCCTCCAGATACGCCTGGAGCATGTCTGCTTCGGCTATCGTCAAAGCCTTCGAGCTCACGCGCAGCCGTATGCGGCCGCGCGACTCGTGTAAGATAGTTGCCTTCATAGTATCACCTTATACGTGTTTTGGGGGAACCCCTCGGCAGAGTTCCCCCAAGCTCCCCCCAAAAGCCCTTGCGGGCCAAAGGAGGATTGTGCCCTCCCGGGCTTTCAAAAATACCCGGGAAAAGTTTTGCTTACTCCGCCGTGTCCTCGACCTCGGCGTTCTCGCTCTCGGCGCGCTCGGCGTTTATGTCCTTCGCGCCGGCGAGGATGTCGGCGGCGTTCTCCTGCACGGTGGTGACGGTCTCCATGACGGACTCCTTCATCCTCAGTCCGGCAGCAGTTATGTGGGTGTAGGCGCGCTTTGCGTCCTTGCTGGTCAGCAGCTTGATTCCCACGGAACCGAAAAGCACGCCGCCGGCAAACAGCGCGGCGTATTTGCTGTTACTGTTCATAGCTTGTTCCTCCTGTATTACTTGTGCTTATATCCCGTAATCATGACCATTATCATGCAGATTACGGCGCCCCATGCCCAAAAACGGTGCTGTTTCATGCTATCACCTCCCTGGGCTCAGCGTGAGTCTCCGCTTAGACACGTATAGTATCATATGTAGTCGCCTCTAACTCTCGGTTTTAGACAGAATATTCGCGAATTCAGACATTTTTCTCCCGTACGTTCTTGCGGTACGAGAGCGGTGAGAGCGAGTAGCGCCGCTTAAACTCTACGCCAAACTGACTGGCGGAGCTGTAGCCCACACTCTCGGCTATCTGGAAAACCGGCAGCTGCGTCGTGCGCAGCAGCTCGGCGGCACGCTCCATGCGCCTGTTGAGCAGGTACGCGTGTACGCTCTCCCCGTAAATCTCGCGGAAGCACTCCTTGAAGCTCGTCGGGGCAATCCGGAATTTGCGTGCGAGGTCGCCAATAGTCAGCTTCTCGCCGAGATTCGCGAGCATGTACTCGTGTATATGACGCACCGTGTCGACAAGGTACGGGTCGCGATAGCGCTTTTTCCCGCCGTTCTCCTGCTGCCCGCTGTTGCACAGCAGATACAGCAGTTCCGCGCACTTGACGGCGCAGTACTGGCCACGCTCTTCCGCCGGCAACTCCCGAAGCGCGCTGAACACCGCCTCGCTCCACACGCTCTGCGGGCAGACATACACCCCGCCCTGAGAAGTGAGAAAGTCCTCCATCCTCTCGTCGGTGCCGGCTCCGAGTGAGAAAAGCGAGTTAAGGCCGCCCCTCTCCCCTCGCCGAGCGCTGACGAGCACGCCTTTCAGCCGCCGGGCGGGAAACTCCGCGCGTCCCGTCACGTCCGGCGAGAGCAATAGTATCTGCCTGTTTGTGCAGACGGCTCCGCCTACGCGCACCTCGCCCACCGTGCAGAACAGCGCCTCCAGCCGGCTTCCGGCGCCAAACTCGGCCTCAGCCGCCAAATAAGCGTCCACCGCACAGCAGCGCACGCCCCTTGCAGGCTCGCTTATCTCCACGCACCCGGCAGCGCCGCGTAACAGTTCCTCAAGCATCGCAATCACCTCTGCCAGCATTGGTTAGCTCAAACTAACATTTTGATTATACGACGCTAACTCCCACTTGTCAAGCAAATGTCTTTTTTGGACGCTAAACTTCGCCGGGCGCCGTCCTTTCGTGTTTGAAGTGAACGCCCAAATATGTTATAATATATAACAAAATTGCAAGGAGGAGTGCGGATGATTGAATTTAGACACGTGACCAAAGACTTTAAAGGCAATGTTGTGCTGTAAGATATCTCCATT
>CAYXVA010000278.1:0-2425 GCA_964467975.1 uncultured Oscillospiraceae bacterium
CTTCGAGTGTGAACTCGAGACCTTCTTCACCGGCAGCGCGCGGCGCACGGCGTCGCACATAATAGCACTGCCGCGCCAAAAGTTCAACACCAATATGCAAAAGCCCGCTCAGCGGGCTTTTAGCAGTGTTTGCCGCCCTAGATTTCCAGCTCATAGCGCTCCCAGGCGTTGATTATCGTGGTCTCGCCGCGCTGCACGGTGCGCGGTATATCCCGGCCGTAGTTCATGTGCACGTGGCCGTGGATGAGATAGCGCGGCTTGTACTTGTCGAGCAGCGTCTCAAAGGCTTCGAATCCGCGGTGGGCCAAATCCTCGGCGTCGCCGTAGCCGCGCACCGGCGCGTGAGTGAGGACGATGTCCACGCCCCCCGCCTTCCGTATCGCCCAGGACGCGCGCCATATGCGGCGGCGCATCTGCGCCTCTGTGTGCTGGTTGGGGCCCCTGTTGTACATGAGGCTGCCGCCGAGGCCGAGTATGCGCAGCCCGTTCACGGTGACGAGCTTGTCCTCAACGCACTCGCAGCCCTCCGGCTCGCGCCGGGCGTAGTCGGTATCGTGGTTGCCGCGGACATAGAGCAGCCGCGCGCGGCCCATTGTGACGAGGAAGGTGAGATAGCTGGCCTTCAAGTCCCCGCAGGAGAGCATGAGGTCGTAGCCGGACAACCTGCCCGGGCGGTAGTAGTCCCAGAGGTACGGGCTCTCCTTGTCGGAGAGCAGCAGCAGCTTCATGCGCCCGCCACCCCCTTTTCGGGCGGTAAGGTGTCGCGGCAGATACCCTGGAGGCGCACTATGGGCTTTGCCATGTCCAGCAGCTCGTCGTAGCCGGGTATGTGCCCTTCTACATTGTCGAGCAGATAGTCCATGTTCAGCACGTCCTCGGGGCTCAGCCAGCGGTTGCCGTCGCTCACCACGCTGCCGTCCTGAGAGCGGTAGCGGCGGTGGAAAACCGTGAACACGCCGTCTATGAGCCCACGCGTGAGTATATTTGCCAGCGAACGCACGCCGTCGGGCAGGTCGCTTGCAAGCTCGAGCCCGACCGCGCCCGAAGCCATGCCCCACCAGTAGTTGACGGCCTTTCCGCTACCCTTGTAGCTCATGGCGTCCCAGCCGCCCTGGAGAATGTAGGCGACGATTCGGATGTAGAAGTTGCCCCAATCCCAGTACGGCGAGGCAAGCGCGTGCAGCGTCCCGCCGGGTTCAACCAGGCTGAGGCCCCACTCGCCCTGCGGCATGTCCGGCATCGGCACGTCGCGGTTCGATATTACGTCCACGCCCATACCAAGCAGCTCGTTCACCGGGTTTTCGCTCACGCCCGACCACTTCAGGCATATCCGCGCGTCGGGATTTGTGAGGAGCGCGCCGAGGGCGAAGGCGTTTATGCTCGCAGGCTCGCCGTATATCGGGCTGCTGGCGACATAGCCTATCCGCCCGCTCTTCGTGACGGCTCCGGCAATCGCGCCGGTGACAAATTTGCCCTCATATATGCGGCTGTAATATGTGCGCACTCCGGGATACGGCATGGCCACGGAGCAGTTGAGCACCTTTATATCAGGCCGCTTCGCAGCCAGGCGGCGGCAGGCCGAAATGAGCGGCGGCGTGGTTGTAAATATAACATCCGCGCCGTCCCCGGCGGCGGTGTCGAGCACCGCATCTGCGTCCCCGTTGTCGTCCAGGGTGTACACGCGCACGGTGGTCTCGCGCTCCATCGCGCGCTCGAGCGTCTGCCTGCCATAGTCGTGCGCGGCTATCCAGACGCTGTTCATGGGGTCCGTCTGGTTTACAAATGCGATGTCAAGGTGGTTGGGATTCAGGCGCGTGCCAAATATGCGGCTGAGTATGCCCTTTGAGCTGGCGCTGTCGGCGACGCCTTCGCCGTCGTCCACGCTGACTTCTATCGGTTCGGCCTGGGCTCTGGCACGCACGTCGTCCCAAATTGCGCCAAGCGAGCGGCTTATCTCCTTCACGGAGAGCTCCTTGAGCGTGCCTATAGGGTAGAACTCGAGCCAGACGAGCAGCGCGTCGGCCACGGTCACGCCGAGCTCGCCGCCGCCGAGCTTGTTAAACGCCTCTTTGAAGTAGTGCCAGCCCGACTGGAAGCGGCGGCGCTCGTCCTCCGTCCAGACGTGGTCGGGGTCATGGCCCAGCGCCGCCTGGAGCTTGGCGAAGCCGCCCGGGTGGCTGAAATAGACCTGGTACTGCCCGCTAAGGCGGTAGAATTCCATGAACTCGTAGTAAATGACCACGGCCTTGTCCTCCGACCAGCGGGGTACGATGCGCGTGACATAGCCCGGCACGCTGGGCGAGCCGAAGCTCTTGAGCACGCTCACGCGCTTGTTGCCCTCCTGGACGTAGAAGCGGCCCATGTACTCAAAGCAGCGTATTGGGTCGCGTATGCCGTCGTCGCTGAGGTGTGCAGCGCCCAGCCC
>CAYXVA010000279.1:0-2402 GCA_964467975.1 uncultured Oscillospiraceae bacterium
TCCACGGCACTTGGATATATCTCGACAAGGTCTCCGTTGGCGCGACGATGAACATCATCCTCGCGGCCTCCATGGCCCGGGGCAGGACGGTCATCGAGAACGCGGCGAAGGAGCCGCACATCGTCGACCTTGCGAACTTCCTCAACTCCATGGGCGCGGACGTGCGCGGCGCGGGCACGGATTCGGTCAAGATAAACGGCACGTACAGCCTCCGCGGCGGTACCTACACCATAATCCCCGACCAGATAGAGGCCGGCACTTACATGGTCGCCTGCGCCGCGGCGGGCGGCGAGGTGCGCGTGAAGAACGTCATTCCCCGCCACCTGGAGAGCATCTCGGCCAAGCTGCGCGAGATGGGCGTGACCGTGATAGCCGACGAGGACAGCGTTGTTGTGCGCAGCAGCGGGAAACTGCGCCGCGTAAACATAAAGACCATGCCCTATCCCGGCTTCCCGACGGACATGCAGCCGCAGTTTGCGGCCGCGCTCTGCCGCGCCGGCGGCAAGAGCGTCATAACCGAGGGCATTTACGACAACCGCTTCAAGTACATGACCGAGCTGCGCAAGATGGGCGCGAACGTCTATGTCGACGGCCGCGTTGCCTGTATAGACGGCGTGGAAAAGCTCTGCGGCGCACCTGTGGCGGCCTGCGACCTGCGCGCGGGCGCGGCGATGGTCATTGCCGGGCTCACCGCCGAGGGCACCACCGAGGTTGAGGACATCCACTACATCGAGCGCGGCTATGAAAACTTCGTCGGCAAGCTGCGCGCCCTGGGCGCGGATATCGCGCTCGTCCACGAGCCGGACGAGCCGGAGAAGCGCTGCAAGAGCGTCTCGGTCTGCTGATGCGTATAACCGTATTCGCAAGCGGCTCCACCGGCAACTGCGCTCTCGCGTCGCTCGGCGGGGCCCGGGTATTGATAGACGACGGCATCTCGCTACGGCGTATGAAGGGCTTCCTCGCGCTCGAGGGCCTGACGCCGTCTGATTTGGACGCTGTATTCATAACGCACGAGCACCGCGACCACATAAGCGGGCTGCCGATGCTGACAAAATATCACGGCGTGCGCATTCTCGCGCAGCGGCCCGTGGCCTCGCGCCTCGACGGCATGATGCCGGAGACCGGGGATTACATAGAGCCCATACAGCCGGGCGCAAGCGTTGAAATAAACGGCGCGACGCTCACGCCTTTTCCCACGATGCACGACACTCCGGGCTCTGCTGGTTTGCGGCTGGACTGCGCCGACGGCGCGCTGGGCTTTTGCACCGACCTCGGCGTCGTGACGGACGAGGTGAGAGCGGCGCTCTCCGGGGTAAACGCGGCGCTCATAGAGGCAAACCACGACGTGAACATGCTCTGCGACGGGCCGTATCCCGCGGTGTTAAAGCGCCGCATACTTTCTGAGCGCGGGCACCTGAGCAACGAGGAGTGCGCCGCCCTGGCCGTATTTTTGGCCGAAAACGGCGCGGAAACGCTTATCTTGGGCCATATCAGCCGGGAAAACAACACTCCGGGACGCGCGCTCAACGTCGTGGGCGACGCGCTTGCCCGCGCGGGGCTCGGCCCGCAGCTGATTGCTGCGCCGCCGCTGGGACCGATAAGCGTGGAGGCGAGCCTGAAATGCCCGGCGTGAGCTTTGTGTTTGTCGGAAAGATGAAGGAGCGGCACTTCGCCGACGCCTTTGACGAGTATATCAAGCGCCTGGGCGGCTACTGCAAATGCGAAGTGCGTGAAATCGCCGAGCAGCGCCTCGGCGAGCGGCCGGGAGAGAGGGAAATCGCCGCCGCGCTCGCGAAAGAGGCGCAGGAGATAGAAAAGGCGATACCCAAGGGCGCGTATGTCTGCGCCTTGTGCGTCGAGGGCGACATGTGCTCGAGCGAGCAGCTCGCTGCGCGCTTCAGGGCGCTCGACGAGAGAGGGACGGGCAGGCTGTGCTTCCTCGTCGGCGGCTCGTTCGGGCTGGACGAAGGGCTCAAACGCCGCGCGGATTGGCGGCTTTCAATGTCGAAGATGACGTTCCCGCACCACCTGGCCCGGGTCATGCTGGCCGAGCAGGTGTACAGGGCATTCACAATAAACGCCGGGTCGCGCTACCACAAGTGACCGGCAAAAGGAGAGACGCCTATGGCTGAACCAAAGCTGGAATGGGGCCGGGACCTGCCCGGCGAGCTGCTCGACAAGTGGCCCAAGGACGAGAACGGCGAGTTTGTGCCCGCAGCGTTTTTGACCACGTGCTCGCAGCTGGACCTGGGCGACGCCATCTTGACCGGCGTGCTCGACTCCTGCGGCATCCCTTACGTAAAGCGCTTTCCGCACTACGGGGGATTTGGAAACCTGATGCTCGGCATGAGCGCGGAGGGCGTGAGCATTTACGTCCCCGAAACTATGCTTGAGGAAGCAAA
>CAYXVA010000280.1:0-2391 GCA_964467975.1 uncultured Oscillospiraceae bacterium
GGGGACGGCAATCTCTACTATGACGGCTTTACCGTCTATACATACCGCGACCTGTCCGGAGCGGAGACGGTGAACGTCGTCGAATAAACGAAAGCGAGGCAAACCATGAGGAAAAAGGGAAAAATCGCGCTGATATGCTGCGTCGCGGCCGTGCCGCTCATACTCATTGCGGCCTTTCTCCTCCTGGTGCTGCCGTACATAAACGCGGCCTCCTCCATGCCGGAGGGGGCTTCGTTGTCTCTTTTGCGAGTGCAAAGCGGCGATTACGTGCTCTCCTGGCCTGAGGCCGAGGGGGCGGCGTACTACGGCGTGTCCCTCGGCGGCGAGGACGACAACAGTGAGCCGACAGCGGAGAGTCACACGCTGCTCGCCGGCCTTGAAGAGAGCGAATGCACGATAACCGTGACGCCGTACGGGAGCTACTACATCTTCGGCAAAGAGCACCTTCGCGCCGGGACTCCCCTGACGGTCACGGTGTCCGTCAAGAGCCCGAAATCCCCGGCTGTGGAGTGGTGTGCCGACGTGGACGCGCAGACGCTCACGGCCAATGTGGAGCCGCTTGTCGGCCTTGCTTATGAGCTGCGCCTGGTTGAGGGCGGCGCAGATATCGAGGGCGAGGATGAGCGCGTGCTTGCGACAAGCTCGGACGGCGAACTCACAGCCTTCTTCGGAGAAGGCGGACTCGAAATGCCCGAGTATGGGCAGAAGTACAGCTTTGTCGTGCGCGCCGTCGTGAGCGGCAGCGGCTACTCAATCACGGGCCTTGCCAGCGAAGTCTATGCGCTCGAGCGCGAGGATTTGCTGCCGGATACGACAGAGATAAGCTGTGAGAGCGTGGGCACAAACCAATACCGCCTGACCTGGACCGAGGCCAAGGGAGATTATTACGAAGTGCAGCAGCTCAGCGGCGGGGAGTGGACGGCGATTGCACGGTTAGAGTGCACGGATGAGCTTGTCTATGAGACCGGCACGCTCGGCTCCTGCCGCGAGTACAGCTTCCGCGTCGTGGGCTTCGACGAAGAAACCCAGACGCAGCCGGATGAGGATGGGCAGGAGCCCGTCTCGGAGAGCGATGCGTACACGCTCACAACCGAGCGCTCGAGCCTCTACTGCACAATTTGGCCGCTCATGGAGCTCGCTGTCTACGCCGACTCGGGTATGGCCGAGAAGCTCGAGGGCTATACCGCCCCGGCGGCGACGGCCTACTGCGTGCTCGCCGAGGAAAACGGCATGTTCCGCGTGCGTGTGGACGACGGCGTATACGGCTGGATTGACAGCAACTATTGCCTCATAAACCTCCCGGACTACCTGGGCGACATGCTCGCGTACGACATAACGAACAGCTACGCGTCCAAGTACATGGTGCATGGCTACGAGATACCCGAGGTTACGGACACGGTGATAAGCGGGTACGAGCACGTGCGCCTCGCCGAGGGCGTTTACCTCGCGCCGTACCTGTATCCCTGCTGCGAAAAGCTCTATAACGCCGCCACGGCGGTGCTCGCAGACGGCTACCGGCTCAAGATTTACGACTCCTACCGCCCTCGTATGGCCACGCGCTATATCTTCGACACCACCGAGGCGATTATTGACGAGCCGCTGCCTGAGACGGACTTCTACGGCAATGTGCCCGAGGACTTGCCCGACGAGGAGAACCTGACTTACCGGCGGCTGGTGACCGAGGGCAGCTACAGCCTGCCGAACTTCCTTGCGCAGAACGGCTCGATGCACAACATGGGTATAGCGCTGGATCTGACGCTTGAGCGTCTGGACACTGGCGAAGAGCTCACGATGCAGACGGACATGCACGACCTGTCGGTGTACTCCATTATCTCAAGGAACAACGAGAACGCATATCTGCTTGACAGCTATATGAAAGCGGCGGGTTTCGGCGGGCTCACCAGTGAGTGGTGGCACTTCCAGGACAACGAGACGCGCCAGGCCCTGGGCCTGAACACCTACATGCAGTACGGCGTCTCCTACGCATGCTGGGTGTCCGACGACACCGGCTGGCGCTACCGCTATGCCGACGGCAGCTATGCCTACGGCGTCGTTACAATAGGCGGGAGCGAATATTACTTCGACGACGCGGGCTACTATATCTACTGGAACGCCGAATGACCTCGGGCCGCACGGAAGCGGTTTGACATGTTTAACTCGCGGTGTTACAATATATAGGTAATTGCGAAACAGGTTTGCAAGCTTGATTCCAGCGAGGTAAAGAACCGGTATGACCGGATTTTCAGGAGGTTGATGTAGGTAACAGAATTATGAGACATGAAAACAAAGCAGATAGGGATATCTGCCTATGAAGGGTATGTGGCGTGTGGGATTACGCAATCAGGGGCTTTAAACTGCGGATATATTGATGCTTGTGCAGTTTGTCAGCAA
>CAYXVA010000281.1:0-2391 GCA_964467975.1 uncultured Oscillospiraceae bacterium
GCAGCGAAGGAGGGTGCGGCGCAATGACTGAAACCAAGAAGGCCAAGGGCGGCAACCAGATAGTCCGCCTGGCGCTCATACTCTTCCTCGTGAGCGCTATAACCTCCGGCGTCCTGGGCTTTGTCAACGCGCTCACCAAGGACACCATAAAAATGCGCGAAGAAGAGACAAGGGCCGCTGCATATCAGCAGGTTCTCCCCTACGACGGCGATTACGTGGACGTAGCCTTTGACGAAGCCGCCTACCCGACCGTGGACAGCATCGTCCAGGCGGGCGACGAGGGCTGGTAGTGGAACTCACCTTCTCCGGCGCTCAGGGCTCCATCACCGCCGCGTTCGGCGTCGGCAGCGACTACGCCATCACCGGCGTCAGTGTAATCTCCCACAGCGAGACGAGCGGCCTCGGCGCCAAGATAACCGAAGAGAGCTTCACCGACAGCTTTATCGGACAGACCGAAGGCATGGCCGTCACGAAGGACGGCGGCACGATAGACACCATCACCGCCGCAACCATCTCCTCGCGTGCCATGGCCAACGCGGCCAACACGGCAATTGCCGCCGTGCAGTCACTGGGTTAAGGAGGTCTCAAAATGAATCTGAAGCAACAGTTTAAGGAAGGCCTCATTACCAACAACCCCGTTCTTGTACAGCGTATCGGCATGTGCTCCACCATGGCCATTACGACCACGCTGTTCAACGGCATCGGCATGGGCCTGTCCGTCCTGATAATTCTTACCTGCTGCAACGTGGCTATCTCCGCGCTGCGCAAGACCATTCCGAACGACATCCGCCTTGCGATATTCGTCGTCGTCATCGCGGGCTTCGTCACCATTGTCGATTTACTGCTGCAGGCGTACATACCGGCGCTGAGCGCGTCGCTGGGCGTGTTCATCCCGCTCATCGTCGTCAACTGCATCATCATCGGCCGCGCCGAGGCGTTCTGCCAGCACGAGCCGATCGGCCCGAGCTTCTTCGACGGCATCTTCCAGGGCTTCGGCTACACTGTCGTCCTCGTCTGTATGTGCCTCATCCGTGAGCTGCTTGGCTCCGGCACCTTCGGCACCGGCATCTTCGAGATAGTAAACGGCGCGCTGCACGTCACTCTCGACGGCTCCGCCGCCGGCATCCGCATCTTCCCCGAGGACTTCGGCGCCACCATCCTGATCATGCCCTTCGGCGGCTTCCTCACTCTGGCCGCCCTGCTCGCCGCCATGCAGTTTGCCCTGCGCAAGAGCGCCGAGAAGAAGGAGAAGGCCGCCCGCGAGGCCAAGGTCGAAATCCCGGCCCCCGTGGAGGCCGCTGCAAAGGAGGCCGCTGAGTAATGAGCAATGTCTTTACAATCGCGCTCGGCGCGATACTGATGAACAACTTCATCTTCTCGCAGTTCCTCGGCTGCTGCCCCTTCCTGGGCTGCTCCACGAAGGTGGACACCGCCGTCGGCATGGGCATCGCGGTCACCTTCGTCATGGGCCTCGCGAGCGCGCTGTGCTACGTCGTCAACGTGCTGCTGGTCGCCCTCGAGCTCGACTACATGAGCACCCTGGCCTTTATACTCGTCATCGCCGTGCTCGTGCAGTTCGTCGAGATGTTCCTCAAGAAGAGCGTGCCGAGCCTGTACACGGCCCTCGGCATCTACCTGCCGCTCATCACCACCAACTGCGCCGTCCTCGGCGTCGTGCTGCTGAACGTGCAGAACAACTACAACTTCATCGAGTCCGTCACCTACGGCATCACCGGCGGCCTGGGCTTCATGCTCGCCATCGTGCTGTTCGCCAGCGTTCGTGACCGTCTCCAGTTTGCCGACTACCCCGAGAGCTACGAGGGCTTCCCGATAGCTCTGACCACCGCCGGACTGCTGGCACTGGCCTTCATGGGCTTCTCCGGCATGAGCATTGGTTAAGGAGGTGCCGAGATGGATTTCATGAACATTATCTACGCCATCCTTGTCCTGGGCGTTCTCGGCGCCGTGTTCGGTGCGCTGCTCGCCTTCGCGGCAAAGATCTTCCACGTTGAAGAGGACGAGCGGATAGGCCAGGTGCGCGAGTGCCTCGCCGGCGCCAACTGCGGCGGCTGCGGCTTTGCCGGCTGCGACGCCTACGCGGCGGCTGTCGTCGCGGGCGAAGCTCCCCCCAACAAGTGCGGCCCCGGCGGCAAAAAGACCGCCGAAGCGGTCGCGGCCATCATGGGCCTCGACGCCGTGCCCGAAACCAAGTACGTCGCCTACGTCCCCTGCTCCGGCAGCTGCGGCACAGCCAAGGACTTCTTCAACTACGAAGGCCCGGCCGACTGCGTCGCGGCCATGCGCTTCGGCAACAAGGGCCCGAAGGCCTGCCAGTTTAGCTGCATCGGCCTCGGCAACTGCGTGAGGGCCTGCCAGTTCGGCGCGATGCAC
>CAYXVA010000282.1:0-2389 GCA_964467975.1 uncultured Oscillospiraceae bacterium
GATAAGCCTCTCCGACCTGCTCGACGAGGTGCCGCGCGACGCGGCACGCTGGTTCTTCAACTCACGCCCCGACACGCAGATGGACTTCGACCTCGGCCTCGCCGTGCGCGAGGACAGCGAGAACCCGGTATATTACGTGCAGTACGCCCATGCGCGGATATGCTCTGTCATACGCAACCTGGCCGACGAGGGCTTCGAGGTGCCCGCGGCGGACAGCATAGACCCTGCCGTGCTGGAGACAAGTCAGGAGCGCGAGCTCATAAAGCAACTCTCCGAGCTGCCGGACGAGCTGTTGCGCGCGGCCGAGAACCTCGACCCGAGCCGCATAAACCGCTATGCCATGGAGCTCGCGGCGCGCTTCCACCGCTTCTACAACGCCTGCCGCATCAAGGGCGAGACAGACGCCGTACTGAGCGCCAGGCTGCTGCTGGCGGCGGCTGTGCGCTCCGCTCTGGCCGCGTGCCTCGGCATCCTCGGCGTCAGTGCGCCGGAGCGCATGTAAAAAACGAAACCGGACCGGAGTGCAGGTGCCTCCGGTCCGGTTTATATTCGTTTGCCTTCAAAAAGCAGGGCGTCCGGCTGGCCGGTGCGTCCTGCTTTTCTAATCGCAGACGATTAAATTTTCTCCTCGAGCATACGGATGCAGTCGGAGCAAACGTTCTTGCCGCGGTACGTGACTATGTCCCGGGCGTTATCACAGAAGATGCATGCAGGTTGATACTTCTTGAGAATAATTGTGTCGCCCTCTATGTAGATTTCCATTGAGTCTTTTTCGGCGATGTCCAGCGTTCTTCTCAGCTCTATGGGCAGCACGATGCGTCCCAGCTCGTCTACTTTTCTTACAATCCCTGTTGATTTCATAAAATTCCCTCCAAATCTGCCGCGTGTTCCACGCGGCACTATAGCATTATATACGAGAAATGTCATAAAGTCAACAGATACGGAATAGATATCCACAGGGAAATGTCATAGATTTATCCGTCAATACGTGGAGGTGTCAAACAAATATGTCAAAAATTTGGACTGCATCTATAATAATATCCCTGGTATTTGGCGCGATAAGCGGGAATTTGGAGCCGATTGGCGCGGCTTCTTTACAGGGAGCCGGAGCTGCGGTGGAATTTGTGCTCACAACCGGCGCGCTTGTCTGTCTTTGGAGCGGTGTGCTGGAAATAATGCGCCAAAGCGGACTCATGGACGCGCTGTCAAAGACGCTCTCTCCGTTGCTCCGGCGGCTTTTTCCGAGAGCTTCGCGGGACGCCGAAACCCTCTCGGCGCTTTCTGCGAATGTGTCGGCAAATTTGCTCGGCCTGGGCAACGCCGCGACGCCGATGGGCATACGCGCCGCGCAGGGGATGGCACGGCAGTCAAAGCCGGGCGTCGCCAGCCGCGAACTGTGCCTGCTGGTCGTGATAAACACCGCGTCTATACAGCTGCTGCCCACGACCGTCGCGGCGGTGCGCGCGTCAAACGGCGCGGCCGCGCCGTTTGACATCCTGCCCGCGGTTTGGATAAGCTCGGTGGCCTCCGTGACGGCGGGGATCCTGGCCGCAAAGCTGCTCGGGAGCCTTTCAGAGGGATGAGCCAGCTCGCGAGCGCCATCCCGGCGTCGATTATAGCAGCGGCGGCGCTGTACGGCGCCGTGCGCGGCGTGGACGTGTTTTCGGCGATGTCCGACGGCATAATGGACGGGCTGCGCGTCGTGCTCAAGATTTTTCCCTCGCTTGTGGCGCTGCTCACGGCGGTGTATATGCTGCGCGCCAGCGGCGTGCTGGACGCGCTCACGGCCCTGCTTGCGCCCGTACTGAGCCTGCTGGGCATCCCGGCAGAGACCGCGCCGCTCATGCTGCTGCGGCCCGTGAGCGGCTCGGGCGCGCTGGCGGTGGCGAGCGATTTGATAGCGCTCTACGGCGCGGACTCCGCCGTGGGCCGCACCGCCGCCGGCATGCTGGGCAGCACGGAGACCACCTTCTACGTCATAGCCGTCTACTTCGGCGCGGCGGGGATAAAAAAGACGCGCTACGCCGTGCCCGCCGCGCTCTGTGCCGACCTGACCGGATTTGTCGTGAGCGCCCTGACCGTGCGCTGGTTCTGGGGCGGGGTATAGGCAGAGCGTCAAAAATTGTTAATAATTTTTTCACAAATTTTGTCCGTTTGCTACTTTACAAATCATTGAGTATGTGCTATTATACCCACGGATTGTGAAATGTGTAACACATTTCACATGACATTGTCTCCTCTCATTTTTTGATCTTATTTCTCTCTCCCCAAGAAGCATCCGGAAGGCCGGATGCTTTTTGGTTTATATTGTGCTTGCAATTGCACATACTGTGTGCTATAATGCTGTCGAACCCAATAGAGCAGTCTTCGGGGCAGGGTGAAATTCCCG
>CAYXVA010000283.1:0-2382 GCA_964467975.1 uncultured Oscillospiraceae bacterium
TGATAAAACTTTGAGCTTCCGCCCTCATGCGTATATAGTTTGAACGTTCATCGGGAGGAGATTTCTGGTCAATATTTGCGCCTTCGTATGATAGACTATTCAAAAACATCGCCAGTCCGAAGGCGATTACTTCTACACCTAGCAGTGTGTAAAATCTGCCTTGTGATGGATAAAACATCCCGCATAAACTGAGGACTCCCAGTATGACTACAGCTAGTCCGCAAATGAACTTTCCTCTGCTCTTTATCCTTTTCATACCAGCACCCCTTGGATTTTCCGCAGTTGGCAGACCTCTTCACAGTCCGCCCTCCATTTCGAGATTCTCCTCCAAACAGCACAGCTCTTCCACGCTGACGCCGAACACTTTGGCCATCCTGTAGGCCAGCATCAGGGATGGGTTGTACTGGCCCTTTTCGATAGAGATTATCGTGCGCGACGAGACGCCGATCATGTCCGCGAGCTGCTGCTGTGTCATGCCGTGCTTCGTGCGCAGTTCCCTGACTTTAGTTTTCATCCCATCCCGGCTTTCAATGTGAAGTTTACTTCATGAAGTTAACTTCATGTTAGCATATGTATATACTCCTGTCAACAGGAAATGTGAAGGGCGCTTCATGTTTTGCCTTTGCGGTTGCAATCGCCCGGAAATAGCTATATAATGTATGGGTCAAAAGTAACGCCCGTTTAAGAGAGGTAGACAAAAATGAAAGAGCTTTCCAAGACCGCGTTGAGGGTAAATCCCTCCACCACACTTGCAATAGACTCGCTGGCCAAGCAGATGAAGGCCGACGGGCTGGACGTGATAGGCTTCGGCACCGGCGAGCCGGATTTCATGACGCCGGAGAACATCGCCGAGGCCGGCATTGCCGCCATCCGCTCTGGCAAGACCAAGTACACCCCCGCCGCCGGCATTGTGCCGCTGCGCAAGGCAGCTGCCGAGCGGCTCAAGGCAGACTGCGGCCTCGACTATGACTACACGCAGATAGTCATTGCCTCTGGCGCGAAGCACAACGTTTACGTCGCGCTCGCCGCGCTGTTCGACCCGGGCGACGAGGTCATAGTCCCCGCGCCGTACTGGGTCAGCTACTGCGAGATGGTCAGCATGCTCCACGGCGTCCCCGTCGTGGTCGAAACGACCGAGGCCGCGGACTTCAAGATGACGCCCGAGCAGCTCGAGGCGGCGATAACGCCTAAGACCAAGGCTCTCATGCTCAACAACCCCTCGAACCCGACCGGCATGGTCTACTCCGAGGCCGAGCTGCGCGCGATTGCCGACGTCTGCGTCAAGCACGACCTCTACGTGCTCGCGGACGAGATTTATTACAAGCTCATGTACGACGGCAAGCCGTTCACCAGCTTTGCGAGCCTCGGCGAGGACGTGAAGGAGCGCACAATAGTAATAAACGGCGTCTCCAAGAGCTACGCCATGACCGGCTGGCGTATCGGCTACGCCGCGGCGAACAAGCAGATTGCCAAGGTAATGAGCAACTACCTCAGCCACTCCACCGGCGCGCCCTCCACCATAAGTCAGTGGGCCGCGGTCGAAGCGCTCTCCGGCCAGCAGGAGACGATCGAGGACATGCGCAAGGTGTTCGAAAAGCGCCGCAACTACATAGTCGAGCGCATGAACTCCATCCCCGGCGTGAGCTGCATCATGCCCGACGGCGCGTTCTACGTGATGATGAACATAGAAAAGCTCATAGGCCGCACGATAGGCGGCGTTGTGATAACCGACGACGACGTGTTCGCCGAGGCGTTCCTGAAGCAGGGGCTGGTAGCTGTCGTGCCGTGCAGCGGCTTCGGCATAAAGAATTTCGTCCGCTGGACGTATGCCACCAGCATGGAGAACATCAAAGAGGGCCTTGACAGGCTGGAAAAATTCTTGGCCGAATAATTAAAACAGCCCGTCCCGCATAGTATCAAGGGAGGGGTGATGACATTGTTTTTGACTGTCAGATTTAAAGATATGCTGCCTTTGTGCATAGCGGCGCTGCTCATTCTCGTGGTTTTTCTGATGCCGGAGTACCCGCCGTCAGAGGAGGCTGAAGAGGCTGTCACGGCCTTTTCTCCGGACGAGCCTGTTCTTATCATAGACGCCGGTCACGGCGGCGCCGACGGCGGCGCGGGTGCGGCAGACGGCACGATTGAAAGCGGAATCAACCTGGCGATTGCACAGCGGCTCGAAGTCATGGCCGGGCTGTTCGGCGTGGAGACAGTCATGACGCGCGAGAGCGAGGACATCGCCTATCCTGAGGACGCGGACACGCTCGCCAAGATGAAGAGTGCCGACCAGAACGCGCGTATCAGCCTCGTGAACTCTATACCGAACGGCGTGCTGATAAGCATACATCAGAACTATTATCCTGACTCGCGCCCCAGCGGCGC
>CAYXVA010000284.1:0-2380 GCA_964467975.1 uncultured Oscillospiraceae bacterium
AGTCGTATATCTCGTCGGCGTCGGCCTCGGCGCCGTAGCCGCGAAGGGTGATGTTCTTCCACTCGACAATGTCGCGCAGCCGCTCTTTCAGCCCCTGAGTGTGCAGCAAATCGCCCATGCGCAGGGCCTTTTTCATATACTTGTCCGCGTAGACGGGCGCTATCCCGCGGCGGGTGGAGCCGAACTTCTTGTCCGCGAGCCTGTCCTCCTCAAGCCCGTCCATGAGGCGGTGGTACGGCATGCATATCGTGGCGCGGTCGGAGATAATCAGGGCGTCCTTGCCGGGCACTACTCCCTGTTCGGCGAGGTGTGCGAGCTCGTTTTTGAGGTGCTCGATGTCTATCACCATGCCGGGGCCCATGACGTTCGTGACGCCCTCACGGAGTATTCCGCTCGGCAGGAGGTTCAAGATGAACTTCCCGCGCTCGTTCACGACGGTGTGGCCCGCGTTGTTGCCGCCCTGGTAGCGGCAGACGACGTTGTAGTCGGCGCTGAGCAAATCGACCATGCGGCCCTTGCCCTCGTCGCCCCAGTTGATGCCCACTATGGCTGTCAGCATTTTATCTCTCCCTTTCCGCCGGCGCCCAGCTCAGCGACGTTGGCTTCGAGCATGGGACGGATGGTGTTTGCTATGAAATTGCGCGCCTGTTTCGGCGACATGCCTATGAACTTCCTGATGTCCAGCAGCTCGTCGAGCTCTTCGCGCGTGAGCTTAAAGCGCGCGTCGGCGAGCAGCTTGTCCTCGAGGTCGTTGGCACAGCCGGTCTCCTTCATGCGTCTGGCCGTGTCCACGCTGTACTCGCGTATGACCTCGTGCAGCTCCTGGCGGTCCCCGCCGAGCTCCACGGCGCGCATGAGTATGTTCTCGGTTGCGAGGAAGGGCAGCTCCTCGCGCAGGTGCCGCTCCATCATGCCCGGATAAACCGTGCAGCCGCTCATGACGTTTATGACGAGGCTGAGTATCGCGTCGGTGGCCAAAAACGCCTCGGGTATTGAAATGCGCCTGTTCGCGCTGTCGTCGAGCGTGCGCTCGAGCCACTGGACAGAAGCGGTTATGGCGGGGTTCATCGTGTCGGCGAGGACGTAGCGCGCGAGCGAACAGATACGCTCGCAGCGCATGGGGTTGCGCTTGTACGCCATCGCGCTCGAGCCCACCTGAGAGGCCGTGAACGGCTCGTCAAACTCCTTCTCGTGCGCCATGAGCCGCAAATCCGTCGCCATCTTGCTCGCGCTCTGGGCGATGCCGCTGAGCACGGCGAGGAAGAAGTAGTCGAGCTTTCTCGTGTACGTCTGACCGCATATCGGCAGCACGCGCTCAAAGCCCATGTCGCGCGCGATGCGGTTTTCCAGCTCCTCGGCCTTTTGAGCGTCGCCGCCGAAGAGCGCGAGGAAGCTCGCGCCCGTGCCGGTCGCGCCCTTGCAGCCGTAGAAGGGTATGCGCTCGAGCTCAAAGTCGAGCCGCTCGAGGTCAAACATGAAGTCCTGCGCCCACATGCACGCCCGCTTGCCCACGGTCGTCGGCTGCGCCGCCTGGTAGTGCGTGTACGCGAGCACGGGCTGGTCCGCGTTTTTCTCTGCGAAGTCGGCTATGGCGGCGACGGCGTTCACAAGCAGCATGCGGATCTGTCGCATAGCCTCGCGGTAGGCTATCAAATCGCCGTTGTCGTCCACAAAACAGCTCGTGGCGCCGAGGTGGATAATGCCCTTGGCCTTCGGGCAGTGGTCGCCCCAGGCCCTGATGTGGGCCATGACGTCGTGCCTCAGCTCGCGCTCGTATTTCTCCGCGGCCTCATAGTCTATAATATCCAGGTTTTCGCGCAGCTCGTCAACCTGTTCCTGCGTCACGTTCAGGCCCAGCTCGTGCTCGTTTTCGGCTAGGGCGAACCAGAGCCGGTGCCAGGTGGTGAACTTGTAGTCCGGCGAGAAGATGTACTGCATTCGCTCGGAGGCATAGCGCGAGCACAGGGGGCTTTCGTATCTGTCTTTTCTCATGGCATTCACTCCACGGTAACGGATTTTGCAAGGTTGCGGGGCTTATCTATATCGCAGCCGTTCTCGCGCGCGATGTAATAGGCGAAGAGCTGCAGAGGCACTATCTCTGCAAGAGCGGCAAAGAGCTGCTCGCCGCGCGGGGCGTAGAGCACGTCGTCAGCCTCTGCGAAGATGCGCCTGTTTCCCTCCGTCGCGACGCCCAGGACCTTGGCGCCGCGCGCTTTGACCTCCTGGATGTTGCTGACCATCTTGTCAAACAGCGCCTCCTGGCAGCAGAGCGCGACGACGAGCCGCTTCTCGTCTATGAGCGCGATAGTGCCGTGCTTGAGCTCGCCGGCGGCGTAGGCCTCGGAGTGGATGTAGCTTATCTCTTTTAGCTTGAGCGAGC
>CAYXVA010000285.1:0-2365 GCA_964467975.1 uncultured Oscillospiraceae bacterium
CGCGCACGCCGGGCAGCAGGTCCGGCACGGCTATGCCGCCGCGCATCTCGGAGAGCGCGTGCAAAATGAGCCTGTCGTCGCCGTCGAAGTTCATGTGCTCCCCTCGCTTTCATAGTCTCTCAAATATTCGGCCAGTTTCTTTCTCGCCCTCTCGCTCCGCTTGCGCGCCGCGGCCTCGCTCGTGTACTGGCGCCGGGCGATCTCTGCGTAGTCGAGCCCGTCCTCGACACGCCAGAGCACCGCGGCGCGCTCTGCGGGCTTCAGGCGCGCGAGGGCGCGGATGACCTTCGGCGAGTAGCCGGCGTCGTACTTGTCCGTGACGCCCGGTGCGGCGTCGCCGAGCTCTTCGAGCGAGACGGTTTTTCGCCCGCGCAGCTTATCAAGGCACTTGTTCGTGACGACCTTGTACAGCCACGCCCGCTCGCCGCCGGAGAGCTCGCCGCCGTGCAGATACGCCGCGGCAAAGCCGTCCTGCACCGCGTCCTAGGCCTCGTGCCAGTCGCACAGCAGCGCATACGCCCGCGCGAGCAGCTCGCGGCTGTACTGCCGCACCATGCGCTCGAGCTCTGCGTCGTTCACCTTTTACCCTCCCCCTTTCGCGTCTCTCTGTAAGTATAACGCGCCGGACGCGCGTTTTGTGACAGCAAAAATCCCCCGCTTCACGGGGGATTTTTGCTGCCTATAGGCGCTTGCCCTCTTTCAACGCGCCTGAAACTACATAGCGGTCGTCCGCGTCAAGGACCGTGTCCACATCCAGCCGCTCACGCATCCAGAGCGCGACGGTCTCCGCCGGTGGGAGCCCGAGCGAGACGGAACTCGCCGTCTGCTCGTGCCAGCCGTTTACAGCCGCGCGGCAGCGGTCGTGCGCTATTGTGAGCCGCCCGTGTATCGCGAGCTTCGCCGCGAGCGAGTCGACGAGCCGTTCCGGGTTTGGAAAATGCGGCAGGGCGTTGAAAACGACTATGCAGTCAAAGCCGCCCTTGCGTAGCTCCTCGGCGTCACCGGTGAGCACGCGCACACGCCTGTCATTGAGCTTCCCGGCGGCTCGGCGCGCCATTTCAGGCGAGAGGTCAATCCCCGTAACGCTCTCTGCGCCCAACTCCAAATAGTAAGGAAAGAGCACTCCCGTGCCGCATGCCACGTCCAGGACCCGCACACCGGGCACGATGCCCGCCAGGCGCAGTATCTCCCGTATTTTCCCCGGCTCCTCAGCCCTCTCCGCGTCCCATTCGGCCGCCAGCGAATCAAAAAATCCCCTGACCTCGTCGCGATTCACGTCCACACTCCCACATCCTTTCCTTTAAAATATTATCACCCGCAAGCCGTCTGCGCAAGCCTCACGGGCCCATATCATTGCGGAAAGCCCATCCACTGTCAGTGTCTGCCAGCCTGTATGACGTATTTTCTCGTCGCTCCGGCTGTCATGCTGTAGCGGCTTTCAGCGCGACGTGCGTTTTGTATATTAATAATTCGCTAATTTAAGTTTTAACACTGTTTGTGCTGCCCGACAAGGCGTTTCGCCCATTGTTGTATGACCATTTCAAATTGATTTGTAAGTTATCTACAATTTTCCTGTGATTATCTTAGTTAACAATCCTAATTTACACATAGAAATAAATGTGTTATTCTAAAGACAACATAGTAAGTAGGATGTAGGATTTACTTTTTCTAGGATAAGGAGATGCACAAAATGAAAGTCGGCCTCATTTACACCAGCACAACCCCGGAGCTCATTGAGATGGTAGAACAGGAAGTAAAAAAGCAGCTTGGAGACGACGTTGAAATGCTCAGCCTCCAGGACCCCAGCATTCTTGCGGAAATCCGCGACGCGGGTTACGTGACGACCGCGCCCGCCGCAAGGCTTATCGGCATGTATATGAAAGCCGCCGAGGAGGGGGTTGACGCCATGCTAAATCTTTGCTCCTCCGTCGGCGAGGTAGCCGACTGCGCTCAGGATGCGGCCAATTACATAGGCGTGCCTATTGTGCGTGTTGACGAGGAAATGTGCCGCGAGGCGGTCCGCCGCGGCAGCCGTATCGGCATCATGGCCACGCTGGCTACCACCCTCAATCCTACAAAAAACACCATCCTCCGCGTCGCGCGCGAGGCCGGAAAGCGTGTTGAGCTGGTCGACTGCCTAGTTGACGGCGCCTTCGGGCTTGACCAAGAGCAGTTCCGCACGAGGCTGACCGATGCCGCCGCCGGTATAATCGACGATGTCGACATCGTCGTGCTCGCCCAGGGCAGCATGGCATACGCCGAACCGCACCTCGAGAGCGTGTACGGCAAGCCCTTCCTAGGCAGCCCGCGCTTCGGCGCCGCTGAACTGAAAAAAGCCCTGCAACGCAAGGGCGTGATTTGAACC
>CAYXVA010000286.1:0-2364 GCA_964467975.1 uncultured Oscillospiraceae bacterium
CAAGAAGCAGTCCGGCGGTCACGGCCAGTTCGGCGACGTGTGGATCGAGTTCGAGCCGCAGGACGAGCAGGAGGATATGATCTTCGCCGAGAACGTCTTCGGCGGCAGCGTACCGAAGAACTTCTTCCCCGCCGTTGAGAAGGGCCTGCGCGAGTGCTGCTCCAAGGGCGTCCTCGCCGGTTACCCGATGGTCTTCCTCAAGGCCACGCTCTACGACGGCTCCTACCACCCCGTCGACTCCTCCGAAATGGCCTTCAAGACCGCTGCCGGCCTCGCCTATAAGGAGCTGGTGAACGCGAGCCCGGTCATCCTTGAGCCGATCGGCCTGCTGAAGGTCACCATCCCCGATGCGAACATGGGCGACATCATGAGCGATATCAGCTCCAAGCGCCGCGGCACCGTCATGGGCATGAACGCCGAGGGCGGCATGCAGACCGTGGAGGCCGAGGTCCCCATGGCTGAGATGTCCACCTACGCCATAGATCTGCGCAGCATGACGCAGGGGCGCGGCAGCTTCACGCTCGATTTCGTCCGCTACGCCGAGGCTCCCGCCAACGTGCAGCAGAAGATAATCGAGGAGTCCAAGAAGGACGCCGACGAATAATCGCCTTCAATCCCGTGCCGCCTCCCTCGGGAGGCGGCACTGTGCCTCGTAGCACATGTCGGTTAATCTCGGGGCTTGAGCCCCTGCGAAAACAGGAGAACCATCTTGAAACGCAACGCGCAGTCATCCACTTTCTTTCTCTGGATGGGCGGCATTCTCATATGCCTCTTCGCCGTGCTGCTCGCGCTCATACTCTCGAGCTGCGGCAGCGGCGACAACGTGCCCATAACCACCAACCCGCCCACGACCGCGAGCGCCGCTCCCGACGACGGGACTGAGCCCACGGACAGCACCGGCGACGACGGCAATGCCACCGACACTCCGGGCACGCAGCCGTCCTCCGAGCCGACAACCGTCCTCGGTGAGACCGCCGACGCCGGGCAGGAGTACATCGACAAGCTGATCTTCCTCGGCGACAGTACGACCTACGGCCTGTGGTACTACAGCGGCGACGCCGCCACTCCCCTGCTCACCAACGGCCACGACAGCAACCAGGTCTGGACGCCCGCGAGCGGCACACTGACGCTCTCCAACTACGCCACGGCCACGGTCGAGTACCCGCACCCGGGCACCGGCAACGAGCTGACCATACAGGAGGCCGCGCGCCAGGCGCAGCCCGAGTATCTGGTCATAACCCTCGGCGTCAACGGCGTGAGCTTCATGGACGAGGCGACCTTCAAGGACTGCTACACCAATCTCATCAACAACATCCTCGAAGTCAGCCCGAACACGAAGATAATCTGCAACAGCATTTACCCTGTCGGCACCAAGTACGAGTATCTTGACAGTATCAACAACGACAAGATAAACGCCGCCAACGAGTGGATAAAGGACGTCGCCGCCGCCACCGGCACGCGCTACTCCGACACCTGCTCCGTCCTCAAGGACGATGCCGGCTGGCTCCGTGAGGACTACACCAACGGCGACTACATCCACCTGAACACTCAGGGCTTCGCCGCCGTGCTGGGTTATCTGCGCACACACGCCTATCAATAAGCGATAAAAACTCGGGAGGCCGCTTTTTGCGCGCCTCCCATTGTGAAAGAGTGAGGTTTTATGAAAAAGCGCATTGCCCTACTGCTCGTGCTCGCGCTGTGCCTCGGCACACTGAGCGCCTGCGGGAGCGACGACGGCGCCGTGGACCCGGGCTTCGACACGGTCGCGGCCGCGATTGAGGGCGCAGTCTCCACCGACGGCATGGCCCAGGCGGACGCGAATTACATCGAGAACATGTTCAAGCTGACGGAGAGCGACTACGAGCAGTGCCTAGTCATGATAACGAACGTCGGCACGACGATAGACGAGTTCGGCGTATTCAAGGGCGCGGACAGCACCCAGGCCGAGGCGCTGCACACCGCCGTGCAGGACTACCTCCAGCTCAGGCTCGACAGCTGGATGCCCGAGTACCTGCCCGAAGAGTTCCCCAAGCTCCAGAACGCCCAGGTCTGGACGGAGGGCGACTACATCTTCTACGCCATCCTCTCCGAGGACGCCAAAGCCGCCGCAAGCGCCGCATTTTCCGGCTGCTTCGCGGCCTAAAAAACAAGCGCCGCGAACCTTTAAATGGCCCGCGGCGTTTTTATTACCAGTTGAGATATGATGTGCCAAAATGCTTATTAAGCAAGAGGGACAGGGCCATCCTCCGGCGAAAGCCAGGAGATGAAGCCGATGAGCGCGACAGATACCATCGCATTACTTTTGCTTGCCGAGAAAAAGGAAACGCCATTTTATCAGATACCAAAGCTGCGTGACCTTACCCG
>CAYXVA010000287.1:0-2350 GCA_964467975.1 uncultured Oscillospiraceae bacterium
CCGGTCGGCCGCTTGTTTCAGGTTTTTTACAAAAGAATCGTGTTTTGCCCTTCAAAGGTGTTGCAAAATTCGGGATGCCATGATAATATAGCATCAGCGTTTTGAACAAAATTGGGGGACATATTTGGGGCTTTGACACAGTATTTTGCCGAGGCTTTGCGGCTTTGGCGGCTGTGTTTGGAGTGAATAAAAAGCTGATGCGAAGGAGAGAAGAGAATGAAGAGACGAGCGGGGAGAGTTCTGTGCGCGCTGGCGGCGGCGGTTGCGGTGTGCCTGGCTGCGGGGTCTGCGCCCGGCAGCAGTGAGGTTGCGGACATCGAGTGCGCAACGAACACGGCAGTGAGCGCCGGCTTGACCTTCAAGGTGACCGGCGAAGGCGGCGGTGTCTTGCAAGTGACAGAGGTCACGAACGCAAGCATCGCCGCCTGTTCTATATCCGTGAGGCTGCGCGAGGGGGAGATAGTATCTGTGACGGCTGACACAGGCAAGGTGTACAACCTGACCATAGACGGGCCGTGCGCGAGCTTCCAGTGGACGGGCGCGGCCCGCGACGAGGCCGAGATAGAGATAGCGACGACCATCGCAGCGTCCGCACCTACGCCAACGGCGCTGCCCGAGGCCGTGCTGACGGGGGCCTCGGCGGAGATACGCTGCGAGCGGAGCGCGGCCGAGACGGCGGGTTTGAGCTTCACGGTGCGGGATGTAACCGGCACAATCTTGCAGCAGGGCGAGGTGGCGGATGCGAGCGCGCTGGGGAGCGCCGTGACGGTGCGCCTGAGCTCGGGCGAGGTGCTGGGCGTGAGCGCGGATGGCGGCAGCGTGAGGGATTTGCAGATATCCGGCGCTGCGGCGAGCTTTGTGTGGGAGGGCCCGCCGGGAGACGGCGCGGAGATACGAATAACGGTTCAAGGCGCGGCAGGGACAGAGACCGCGCATATTTTTATTTCGGAGAGCGAAGCGCTCAAGCTGCTGCACACGGCGGGAGTGAGGATAGACGAGAAGGTGAGCGTGACGGGCGCGGCCATAGGCGGCGTGCAGCTGGCGCGCACGAGCGAGGGCTTAGAGGGCGAGGGCGAGGCCGAAGGCGTCCTGAGCCTGAGCTACCGGACGGCGTCCGGGCAGGGGAGCATGGCGCTCAGCAGCTTTGCGTTCGAAGAAAGCGATGGAGCCGTCAGAGTGACGTCCGGCGGAAGGGCGTGCCTGGTGGAGTACCTGAACAGCGGCGTGCGGGTGTATCTGCGCGCGGTGGACGCGGGAGGCGCCCTGGGCGCGCTGCCCGAGGCCCCGCCGCTGGCTGACGGGGAGCTTTTCACGGGGTGGTACGGCGGCGGCAGCGCGGTGACGGCGGCGACGCGGGTGTATACGGACACGCAGCTCGAGGCCGGGCACGCGAAGGTGACGGCGCACGAGGGCGAAACTGTGCGCATTTCCAACGAGGGCGGCGCTCTCACGGCGGCGCTCGGAGAGGACGTGAAGCCTGAGACGGTGAAGGTGCGTCTCGAGGGCGCAGGCGGCAGCGGGAACGAGGGCTACTACGCCAACGGCTGGAGCGAGGACGGAGCCTACTACGTCGTGCACAACTGCGAGAGCATTTCGGACGCGGACGCGGCGTACACAAACGCGCATGTGCCCTTGAGCGAGCTGCGCGGCGTGACGCTGTGCGGGACGGCCGGAGGCAGGACGGTGAGCGTGTACATAGCGGCGGACGAGCTGGATATATCCGGCGGCGTAGTGACGCTCAAGCAGACCGACGGCGAGGCTCAATTGCAGCTGGCGGTGGGCGAGGTGTTTGCGTACATGGACGGGCGGAGCGAGACGGAGTTTGCGCCCGAGGAAGGTATAACCCGCGCGGAGGCGGCGAGCATCTTTTACCGCTGCCTGACGGCGGCGAGCCGCGCGTCGCTGGTGGAGCGGTCAGTGTTTGCGGATGTGAGCGCGTATGCGTGGTACTGCGAGGCGGTGTCCGCGCTGGCGGGAGCGGGGATACTTGACGGCCGAGGCGAGATGCGCTTTGCGCCTGAGGAGGGCATAACGCGCGCGGAGTTTGTGGTGCTGGCGATGCGGATACTTGGCGAGGGCGAGCGCTTAGGCGCAGACCGGTTCACGGACGTGTCGGGCTCGTGGGCGCGCGGGTACATAAACGCGGCGTATGAGCTGGGAATAATAGGTGGCTACCCCGACGGCACATTCCGGCCGAACGCCGGGATAAGCCGTGCGGAGGCGGCGAGCATAATGAACGCACTGCTCGGGCGCAGCGCAGACACCGCCGCACTGCCGAGCGCGACGACATGGCAGGACGTGCCGGTGACAGCCTGGTACTACAAAGACGTAATCCTGGCAACAGCGGCGT
>CAYXVA010000288.1:0-2348 GCA_964467975.1 uncultured Oscillospiraceae bacterium
GTTCTCGATACGGTACTTGTACCAGAACGCGCTCGCGCCCCAGCCGCCGCCGAGGCCGGTTTTGCCGACGTTGACTTTCTTGGGCGCGTTCTCGGCGACGCGGCCTTCTTTCGCGGCGGACTGCGCGGCGAAGCTCGTCTCCGTACTCCGCAATACGTCCTCGTAGAAGTCCTGGTCGGCGCGGGCCATCAGGATTATCAGCGCGGCGGTGAACACCGCCCAGACCGCGAGCAGTATGAGCGCCGTCTGATAGCTGCCCAGAATCGCCTCGTAGCACGCGCCGCCAAGCCATCCGGCGACGGGGAAGAGGCGGCCTATGGGGTCGACGGCGGCGGCACATATCGCGCCCAGCACGCTGTCCGCGCCCAGAGCGCGATAGCCTATATATGCAACCCACGCCGCGGTCACGACGACGTAGACTGCGCGCAGTATTTTGCGCACGGCCGGGCGGCCCGAGCTGAAGGCGTATATCACCATCGCGGTTATCTGCGCGGTGAACACGGTGAGCGAGTAGCCGACCATGACAAACACCATCTCCAGCACGCCGACGCCGTAGCTGCCGTGCATCCAGCCGTACTGGAACAGTATCACGACCGCCATGATAAGCGCCGTAGCCATCTGGTTGAACATGCCGTGGAAGAGCACGCGCACGCTCCTGAACGGGCCGACGAACAGGAAGTTCACGTCCGGCATCTTGAATATGCTCATGCCGGTCGAGAAGCCGGAGTTGGCCGCCATGAGGAACATGAGCGCAAAATAGCCGACTATGATGGCGCCGAGCTGGGCGTTGGGAGTGCCGATGTCTCCCTCGGCGGCGTCCATGTTCCCGGCGAAAATCACGAACGCGAGCAGGGCTATGACGATTATGGCGTAAATGAGCTTCGCCGGGGAGCGGAATACGCCGCGGATGCGGTTTTTAAACTGGGTGAGGGTCAGGTAGGCAAGCGCGCTCATGCCTTTTCACCGCCCTCGGTTATCTCAAAGAAGCGGGCCTCGAGGTCGCGCCCGTCCGTCTCGTCGGCGCGGCAGGTAGCGGCGAACTCGCCGTTCATCATGATGTGCGCCACGTCCCAGTAGTCCTCTACGCTGTCTATCATGTGCGTGGAGATAAGCACTGCGCGGCCGTCGTCGCGCAGCTCGCGGAAGATGCTCTTGAGCTCTTTTATAGCGTGCGGGTCGAGTCCGACGAGCGGCTCGTCGAAGATAAGCACCTCCGGCTTGTGTACCATCGCGCAGGCTATGGACAGCTTCTGCTGCATGCCCTTGGAGAGCTCGCGGCCGAGCTTGTCGCGCTTGTCTGCGAGCTCCAGCCGCTCGAGCAGCTTCTCGCCGTATCCGTCGTCGTCCATGCGCCAGGCGCGCCGGATGAACTCGAGGTGCTCGGCCACGGTCAGCAGTTCGTACACCGCGGGGATCTCAGGTATATAGCCGAGGCGGCGCTTGGCCTCGATGGTCTTGTTGGGCTCGCCGCCGATGAAGATTTCGCCCTTGAAGCGCAGCAGACCCGCTATACATTTAATAATAGTGCTCTTGCCCGCGCCGTTGGGGCCGAGGAGTACGGCGGTCTCGCCCGCGTTCACCGAAAAGCTGATGTCCCGGTTGGCCACGGTCTTGCCGTATTTCTTCGTAACGTGCTCAACGCGCAGAAGTTCGTCAGACATAGTGTTCTCCTTTGTGGTTATTTGGACACTCGCCCCATTATACATGTGGCGCTCCAGCCTGGCAAGCGTATAATGGTTAAATTTCAATTAAGCCCATTTGACACTTAGTAAATGTCATTTCGTGTCCCAGTATAGCATATAATTTGCTTAATGACAAGTACTGAGTGTCAAAATGGTGAGGACTATGTACAAGAACCGCGCCCCGGAGGGCGGGAACAATCTGTGCGGCTCTCGCGTGCGGGAGCTGCGCCTGGCGATGCCGGGCCGCTTTTCCCAGCGCATGCTGGCCGAGCGGCTGCAGATAGAGGGGCTCGACCTGGACAAAAACGCCGTGCAGCGCATCGAGAGCGGCGAGCGCTTCGTGACGGACATCGAGCTGCGCGCCATCGCCCGCGTCTTCGGCGTCACGGCAGACGAGCTGCTGGGCGAATGAAACGCAGCGCTCAGCGCGCGCAAAAAACGGACGGTATTAGGCCGTCCGTTTTTCTATGCGAAAATGGAAAGCGTGCTTGACATAGATACGAACATATGCTATGCTGTGTATGGAAAGTAAACTTTCCATATCTGGAGGTGAACAATTGAAGAACCGGCTTGAGGAGCTGCGGCGCGAACGCGGGCTGAACCAGGAAGAGCTGGCGAGGGCGCTGCACGTGTCGCGGCAGACGATAGGCTCGCTGGAGAACGGGC
>CAYXVA010000289.1:0-2346 GCA_964467975.1 uncultured Oscillospiraceae bacterium
GATTATCCCCACAGCGCACAAACGGCTCGATAAGCGGAGCGCCGTTCCCGCCGCGCATTTCGACAAGACCCTTTGCCCCCATGTGCAGGCAGGAGAAGCCATCAATCGCTGCCGTGTCCTCTCTCAGGGCGGGTATAGAGACGTATTCGTTCCCGGTTGGAAAGTAAAGCTCTTTCATAGGCAGATCCCTCGAATTCTATTTAATCGGTTAAAATAATTTGTTCAGTTAAACTTGTTAACATCATATCATATTTGCGGCAGTTGTCAATAAAAATTGTAAAAAACGCAAAATTAACTATTGACAACTCGCGAGATATTGGCTAATATTAAGTCAGAAAATAATTTAAGCGATTAAACTAGCGAGGTGATTTCAATGGCCGGCCAGCGAGTGACAATGAAGGACGTGGCGAATGCGGCGGGAGTTACGACCGCGGCGGTGTCCTACGCGTTGAGCGGCAAGCGGCCAATTTCCGATGAGACGAGAAAGCGCGTAGAGCAGGCAATAAAGGACCTCGGCTACGCGCCGAACATGGCCGCGCGCACGCTCTCGAGCGCGGGACGCTCCAGCAAGCTGATAGGAGTGGTGGTGCCGCAGACAGAGGGCGGAGGACGGCTGATGTTCCAGAACCAGTTCTACTCCGAGATACTCGGCGCCATTGAGCTGCGCGCGAGGCAGGAGGGCTACCACGTGCTCATCTCGGCTACCGACGCGAACGAGAGCTACCTGATGCTGGCCAAGGAGCGCAACCTTGACGGGATTATTGTGATAGGGATGTACCCTGACGAGTTTTATCAGCAGATGAAGAAGAGCCAGATACCCATCGTGCTGATAGACAGCTACTGCAACGACCACTACTACCACAACGTGCGCATAGACGACGCCTACGGCAGCTACCTCGCCACGCGCTACGTGCTCGAGAACGGCCACCGCGACATTGCGTTCTTCTGCGGCCGCATAAAGGACAACGGCGTCATGAAAAAGCGCCTGGCCGGTTACCGCGACGCGCTGAATGAGTACGGCGTGGAGTTTAGCGACGCGCTGGTGTTCGAGGGCGACATTGACTACAAAGACGGCATCAAGAGCGCGAACCGGCTCATGGACACGCACACAAAGGCCACGGCGGTCGTCGCCGCGGCGGACATACTGGCAATCGGCGCGGCCAAGGCGTTCTATGGCCGAGGAGTGCGGGTGCCGGACGACATATCGCTCATGGGCTTCGACGATTTGGAGATTTCACAGTACCTCACGCCCGGCCTGACCACAGTTAAGCAGCAGATTTCGCTCAAGGGCGAAAAGGCCGTCGAGCTGCTTATCCGCAACATAAACGAGCCCGAGCTCACAAAGCAGGAGCTCATACTCCCCGTGTCACTTGCCGTGCGCGAGAGCGTGAAAAAGCTGTGAAGCGGCTTTGAGCCGCCCGAGAGGGACGCACACCGCTCAAGACCTTACACCGGCAACGCGCGAGCCGGTTTAGAGGATAATGAAACTTCAGAAGGAGGAACAAAAAATGAAGAAGAGGCTATTTGCCATACTGGCCTGCTGCCTCTCGCTGCTTATGGTATTGTCAGCCTGCGGTACCCAGTCGAGCGAACCGACGCCCGGCAACAGCGAGCAGGCGGACAGCGGCAGCGACACCGCGGCCGAGCCTGTAACCATTACTTACTGCAACTTCAACGCCTCCGGCGGCAACGAAGAGACGCTGCAGCGCATGTATGAGGCGTTCCACGAGGAGTACCCGAACATCACCGTCAATATTGAGACGATTGCGATGGACGACTACTTCACCCAGATGCAGACCCGTGTAGCCGGCGGCACCGCTCCCGACTGCTACGAGCTCAACATTGAGAACTTCGCTTCCTACGCCAACAAGGGTGTGCTCGCTGAAATTACCGGCATCGACCTGAGCGGCCTTGACGAGACCGCGCTCTCTGCGTTCAACGTCGGCGGTGTGCAATACGGATTGCCCGGAAACTTCTCCAACGTTGTGCTCATCTACAACAAGGACCTCTTTGACCAGGCGAACATCGACTATCCGACCAGCGACTGGACTCAGGAGGACGTCCAGGCAGCCGCCGAGGCGATAAGCGCGCTGGGTGACAACATCTACGGCTACTACCAGCCGCTGACCTACAACGAGTTCTACAAGGTCTGCGCTCAGTTCGGCGGCAGCCTGCTCAACGAGGACAAGACCGAGTTTACGATTAACGCCCCTGAGAACGTCGCCGCGGCCCAGATGATGGCCGACCGCGTGCTGGTCAGCAACGTCCAGCCTACCGAAGTCCAGATGGGCGGCATGGGCGACTGGGACCTCTTCATGAGCGGCCGCCTGGGCATGATACCCACCG
>CAYXVA010000290.1:0-2333 GCA_964467975.1 uncultured Oscillospiraceae bacterium
GACAGTCGAAATCAAGTACACCGCTATATCCGTCTCACCGAGCTTATCCCGCCGCTGCTGGACATGTTAGACGAACGCAAAATAGCGTTCAACCCGGCCTATGAGCTGTCCTTTCTCACGAAAGACGAGCAACAGCTCTTGCTTGACGCCATGGACAGCGAGCAGGCCACGCCGTCGCTGTCACAGGCTCAGCGGCTAAAGCAGTTTTCGCAGCGCGGTGAGCTGAACGCTGCCGTGATGCGAGCCATTATGTCCGAGGAAAAGAAAGAGGTCGAGCGCGTCACGCTCAAAGGCGACACATTACGCAAATATTTTCCTGCCAGCTATACGCCGAAGCGCATGGAGGAGACTATCATCCGTTTGCTGGAGCAGTGGCAGAAGCAGAAGCGGCGGCGTGAGACTGAGCGCTAATTGAATACTACACTTCAAGCCGGGTTTTCCCGGCTTTTTTCATAGGAGGTGAAACCATCGTACCACTACAAACCTGCTGACGTGGCCTGTGAATACTGCGTCAACAGTCACAGGCGGCGATGCCGTATCACGGGATGTCCGTGGCTTGCCGAACGAATTGAGGCGGGCGTGGTCAGCTATGCTTCTGCCGTGCGGGAGCTGTTCGGAGGCATCGCAAATGAAGCGCTCATAAAGCGACTCGGACTGCTCGTGCTGCACTTTCGTGGCTCATTCTGGCTCAGTCGCGAACATGAATACAATACCCGCCTGCTGCTGCGAAGCGTGGGCTATCAAGCGTGGAGAAATCCGCGCTTTTTTGCTGTGCTGTACCTGTTTGGCTCCAGCCGGGCGCTGCTTAAACGGGCGTGGAACGCCTGTATGTCGGGAGGCTTCGAGCCGAGCTTCATGGTTCTGCGCGGCGTGTCCGAGCACGACTATACGCTCATCCAGGCGGCAAAGGCGCTCATGTGTGGAGGGCTTGGCCTGACGCTCTGCGACCTTGCCGATGCTGAAATCGTTGACGATGAAGCGTCTCAGCTCATCGTCAACGCCCTGCTCATAGCAAGCTAAGGGCCCGACGTTTTGAAGCTCGGCGGCACTGAAATTACATACTGAGGCTCGCGCCGTCCGCGCGGGCGGCGAAGGAGAACTTAATATGTCTGAGATTTTCCGCATTGAAAAGCGCAGCGACTTCACCATAGTCCGCAACGGACTGCTGCGAGACAAAACCATGTCCCTCAAAGCCAAGGGGCTGCTTATCACAATGCTTTCAAAGCCCGATGGCTGGGACTACACGCTCAACGGACTCCAGACCATCCTGCTCGAAGGCCGGGACGCCATTGCCTCCGGCCTGACAGAGCTGGAGCGCCACGGATACCTCGTACGGCGCAAGACCCGCGACAGGTTTGGGCGTTTCACCGACGTGGAGTACATCATCTACGAGTACCCGGTTACGCATGAGCCAGATTCGGCTGAGCCAATATCGGCTTATCCAGAAACGGAAAACCCGGATACGGATGAGCCTTTTTCGGAAAACCCGCCGGAATTAAATAAAGATATAAACAAGAAAAGAAATAATCAAGAAACCACACAAGCAAGTATCGATTCAATTCCTTCCGCTGCGCCGCCGAAGCGAATCGAAGATGAAGGGATTTGGCGTGAGATTATTACTGAGAATCTCGAATCGGACTATGTCCGCGAGCAGGATGTCATTGACGCTGGAATTATAGACGACATCGTAGAGCTGATGGTCGAGACGGTCTGCTCCACGCGGGATTACATCCGCGTCGGCAAGGAGGACAGGCCCGCCGCCGTTGTCAAGTCCCGGCTGCTAAAGCTCAACCGCAGCCACCTGGAATACGTCCTCTGGTGCTTCCGCAGGAACACTACGGAGGTGCGCAACATCCGCGCCTATCTGCTGACCACGCTGTACAACTCGTACTTCTCGGCAAACAGCGGCACGATGGCGCAAGTACAACACGACCTGTACGGCACCCCGAAGGGAGGTGATGCGACGTAAGGCTCAAACTTCGTCAACTGGTGGTTCCACCCTAGCAAACAGCCCGCACACCGGACAAAATTTCAGGAGGTTTGAAAAGTGAAAAACAAAAACACGAAGAAAGAGACGTACAAGAAGATAGGCATCGGCGCGGCTATCGTCGTTGTGCTTGCAATCATCATTCTGCTGCTTCTGCGCAGCTGCGGCGCACCCGCGGACGACCCGGGCGGCATCGAGTTTGACCCGTCAGCGACGGCGGGCGGCTGGGATGAAGCTGACCTCGACGCCATCCGCGACTCGCTCAACGAAAAGGTCGAGGAGGGCATGATTAACATCAGCATGAACACATCGCCCGTTTTCTCTGACGGCGAATCTGAGGGAAGCC
>CAYXVA010000291.1:0-2321 GCA_964467975.1 uncultured Oscillospiraceae bacterium
AATCCTCCCACGCAGCGGCGGGCGCGTTAGCGCCAAACTGCGGTCGGCGATGGGGAAACTAAATACAAGCTTAGGGATGCCGGCTTAAACGATAGCAGAAACCCAAACTGCGGCGCACCATATCGTACCGACACGCACCAAAGCGCTTTTCTTTCGGGGCCCGGGCTGCTGCCCGGGCGCTTGGATTGGTTTATTCACGTCCTCACACGGAAAGGGCGCACTCGGCCTCTTCAGCTTCAGAGGCGCACCAGCTTACGTACACGGCGAAGTTGTCCCTCGCCGGGACGGGCTCGGCATTTTTGAACATACCTGTCATGTTCATTATGAACGCCGCGGCGCATATGGCGCTGAGCAGCAGAGAAACCGCCGCCGTTGCGATTATTATCCTGATAGCCTTGTTCCTAGAATCGGTCACGATAACCGCCTCCCTTGCTGTGTAGGGCGAGTGTAGCACGCAAATGTATCGTAATTGCATCACGGAAGTTACAATTCGGTCACACAAAGAAAAAAGTTTCGTAAAAATTGTCACTAGAGCGCTATATCTGTCACCCTGGAATCCGGCACGATGCGCAGCCGCTTCAGGCCGAAGCGCTCCGTGAGATACTCGCGGTTGGCCCCGTGCTGGCCCACGAGTTGGCTCACGAGGCGCGGGTTTACGCGTATCACGGCCTCGCTGCCCGGCTTTGTGCCCTCTAACAGTTTTTCCGCTTTTTCCCGCATTATGCGCGACCTCACGAGCTCGCCGAGCGCGGGATGGTAGGCCCCGCCCGCGGCGTCGCCGCCCGACAAGTCCTCCGTGGGGTTGAGCCCCAGGCGTATTACGGGTATGCCCGCCGCGTCGAATATGGGCAGAATCCGCGCGCAGACGCGCACTGCGTCCTCCACCGTGTGCTCCTTGTACCGTCCGGCCTTCCACAAGTCGAAGAGCGCCGTGTCGCGCACTATCACCGTCGGATAGACGCGCACGCCGTCCGGCTCGAGCGCGGCGATTTTCCTCGCCGACTCGACGTCGCACTCGCCGTCGGCCCCGGGCAGGCCGGTCATCATCTGCAAAATGAGCCGGAAGCCCGCCGCCTTTATCAGGCTCGAGGCGTCCACGACGTCCTGAGCCGTGTGCCCGCGCCCGGAGAGGGCGAGCACACGGTCAGACATGCTCTGCGCGCCGAGCTCTATTGTCTCGACACCGAAGCGCCGCAAGCGCTTTAGCACCTCGCCGTCTATCGCGTCGGGGCGCGTGGAGAGGCGTATGGACGCTATGTCGCCGCGCTCGAGGTACGGCTGCGCCGCGCCGAGCAGCGTCTCCTGCTCTGCGGCGGGTATCGCCGTGAACGAGCCACCGTAGAACGCCAATTGGCGGCGCGTATCCGGCGCCGTGAGCGTTTTGGCGCGCTCGATCGCCTCTCGGACGTCGTCGCTCGTCGCGCTCGTTACGGAGCCGGATATGCGCCGCTGGTTGCAGAACACGCAGTCGTTTGGGCAGCCCAGGTGCGGCACGAATACGGGTATGATGCTCTCGCGGGCGCTCATTTGCCGCCGAGCTCCACGAGTGCGGCGCGGGCCGCGGCCTGCTCCGCCTCTTTCTTGGTGCGCCCCGAGCCGGAGCCGATAGGCCGGCCGTTGAGCGACACCTGGCTGGTGAAGGTCTTGTCGTGGTCGGGGCCGCTCTCGCCGAGCAGCTCGTAGGTGAGCACGCTCCCGCTCTTCTTCTGCACGAGCTCCTGCAGCTCGGTCTTACAGTCGCCGAAGGCTATGTACGAGCCGTTTAGCGCGGACAGTATGAACTTCTCTATGAACGCCCTGGCGACGTCCATGCCGCCGTCGAGGTACATCGCGGCGATAAGCGCCTCTACCGCGTCGGCGAGTATGCTCGTGCGGTTGCGGCCGCCGGTGTGCTCCTCCCCCCTGCCCAGACGCATGTATTCGCCCAGCGACAGCTCCGTCGCCACGCGGTGAAGGCTCTCTTCGCATACGAGCTGCGCGCGCATGCGCGTCATGCGCCCCTCGGGCATTTCGGGGAAGCGGCGGTAGAGCGCGTCGGCCACGACAAGGCCGAGCACGCTGTCGCCCAAAAATTCCAGGCGCTCGTTGCTCTCACAGCTCCTGCCACGGTTTTCGTTGGCGTAGGAGCTGTGAGTGAGCGCGTTTATAAGCAGGCTACGGCTCTTGAAGCCGTAGCCCAGCTTGGCTTCTATGGCTTCCATGTCAGTTTGCCGAAGCCTTCTCCACGTAGTCGACGAGGTCGCCTATGGTGCTGATGCTCCTGAGGTCGTCCTCGCTTATCTCGCCGAGGTCGAACATCTCCTCAATCGTCATGCTGAGCT